>NZ_RZOT01000519.1:0-4419 GCF_003999085.1 Mesorhizobium sp. M4A.F.Ca.ET.090.04.2.1 | reverse complement strand
CTTCCACCCCTCGCAGGCGCCGCAAGGCGAGGACGAGTTCACCCTGACACTGGTGCGGGCGATGATCTCGGCGGCGAAGGCCGATGGCCATGTCGATGACGAGGAGCGTCAGAAGATTGCCGGCAAGCTGCAACTCGCCGGCATCGGCACCGAGGCGGAACAATTCCTGATGGCGGAACTGGAGAGCCCGCTCGACCTGGATACGCTGGTCGCCGGCGCCCAGACCGACGCGCAGAAGCTCGAACTCTATACGGCCTCGCGCCTTACCATCGATCCCGACACGCGCGCAGAGCGCGGCTATCTCGACCTGCTCGCCGGTCGCCTCGGCCTGCCGGACGCGTTGGTCGACCATGTCGAGGCGACGGTGTCGGCGGCCAAGGTGCCGGTTTCCGAAAAGCCCGGAACCTCGCCCAATCCGCGCTGGTGAGTGCGACAGCCGGCGCCGCGCACGGTAACGTCTCGTTAACCGAGGAAGCGCATCATTCTAAGCAGTCGGACCGGCCTTTCCTCCTCCCAAGCCCGGTTCAGATCAGGGCGGTCGCCAATGACCGCCCTTTTTGTCGGGCCTGATGGCTGACAAGTTGGCTTGCCATCGCCTGCGTCATTTGCGATGCCAAGCTGCAGCGATGACCGGAGGACGCCGATGACTGCCATGACAGAGAAAACCGCCATCGTGACCGGCGCCGGCACGGGCATCGGCAAAAGCGTTGCCACGGCGCTGCTCAAGAACGGCTGGAACACCGTGTTCTGCGGCCGCCGCAAGGCGGTGCTGGAGGAGGCGATTGCCGAGGCCGGCAAGACCGATGCCAAGGCGTTGGCGGTTGCCTGCGATATCAGCAAGGCCGACCAGGTCGACGATCTGTTCGAAACGGTGGTGGAAGCCTTCGGGCGCGTCGACCTGCTCTTCAACAATGCCGGCATGGGCTACAAGTCGACGCCGATCGACGAGATCCCGGTCGAGGTCTGGAACGATATTGTCGGCGTCAACCTCACCGGCTCGTTCCTGTGCGCCCGCGCCGCCTTCGGCGCCATGCGCCGGCAAAAGCCGATGGGTGGCCGCATCATCAATAACGGCTCGGTGTCGGCCTATGCGCCGCGTCCGGGCTCGGTGCCCTACACGGCGACCAAGCACGCCATCACCGGGCTGACCAAGACGCTGGCGCTGGATGGCCGGCCCTACGACATCGCCTGCGGCCAGATAGACATCGGCAATGCGCTGACCGAGATGGCGCAGCCGATGACGGTCGGCGTGCCGCAGGCCAACGGGTCGATCGCCGCCGAGGCGGTGATGGATGTCGAGCGCGTCGCCGACGCGGTCGTCCACATGGCCAGCCTGCCGCTCGACGCCAATGTGCTGTTCATGACGGTGATGGCGACGAAGATGCCGTTCGTCGGGCGCGGGTAGCGCCCGGCCTTCCCGCGAGGGAAGCGAGGTCACTTCTTCAAGAACGCCTCGATCCGCTCCATCGCGCGCAAGATGTTCTCCTCGGAATTGGCGTAGGAGAGCCTGATATAGCCTTCGCCGAGAATGCCGAAATCGGGACCGCCGATCAGCGCCACGCCGGCGTCCTCGAGCAGCGCCGAGGCGAGCTTCTTGGCCTTCCAGCCGGTCTTCGAGACATTGGGGAAGGCATAGAAGGCGCCCTTCGGCGTGATGCAGGAGATGCCCGGCAGCGCGTTCAGCCCCTCGACCACGATCTTCCGGCGGTTGTCGAAGGCGCGCATCATCTTCTCGACGTCGTCCTGCGGGCCGTCGATCGCGGCGATGCCGGCATACTGGCTCGGCGCGTTGACGCAGGACCAGCAGTTGACCGCCAGCTTGCGCACCTTGTCGTAGAGATGGGTGCCGTTGTCGCCGTTCGGCCAGATCGACCAGCCCATGCGCCAGCCGGTCATTGCCCAGGTCTTCGACCAGCCGTTGAGGACGATCAGCCGGTCGCGGATCTGCGGGAAGTTGAGCAGCGAAAAATGCGTCTCGCCGTCATAGGTCATGACGTCGTAGATCTCGTCGGAGAGGATGGCGACATGCGGATGCGCCTCCAGCCCCTTGACCAGCTTCTCGATCTCGGCGCGCGGGGTGACGCCGCCGGTCGGGTTGGCGGGCGAGTTGAGGATCAGCAGCCTGGTCCGCGGGGTGATCAGCGCCAGCGTCTCGTCGGCAGAGAAAGCGAAGCCGTTTTCCTCGCGGATCGGCACCGGCACCGGGGCGGCGCCGGTGAACTCGATCATCGAGCGATAGATCGGAAAGCCGGGATCCGGATACAGGATCTCGGCGCCCGGCTCGCCGAACATCAGGATCGCCGCGAACATGGTCGGCTTGCCGCCGGGCAGGATCATCACGCTCTCCGGCGAGACCTCGACACCGGTGGTGGTCAGCGTGCGGCGCACCACGGCTTCGCGCGTCGCCAGCAGGCCGTTGGCCGGCGTATAGCCATGATGGCCGTCGCGCAGCGCCTTGATCGCCGCCTCGACGATGTGCTGCGGCGTCTTGAAGTCCGGCTGGCCGATGCCGAGATTGACAATGTCGCGGCCCTGATGGGCAAGTGCGGTGGCACGCGCCAGCACCGCGAAGGCATTTTCCTCGCCGAGACGGTCGAAGGCCGCAATCGTGTGGAGCATTTTTCCCGTCCCTGTGGTTCTTACTGTAGGCGAGCGTTTTTGTGAGCGTCCTTCGGCAAAAGTCAAACGGATTGGAGTTTTCGGTGTCGGAAAATCTCAAAGACTGGCAGCCGCGCCCGCGCCCCGAGCGCAAGGTGCTGGAGGGGCGCTATGCCAGGCTCGAACCGCTGAGCGCCGCAAAGCACGGCGACAGCCTCTACGAGGCCTCTTCGGTGTCCGATGTCGGCGGCCGCTTCGCCTGGCTGCCGGACTATCCGCCGGAAACCCGAGCCGCCTTCCAGCCCTGGCTGGACAAGGTCGAGGCCAGTGAGGATCCGCTGTTCTTCGCCGTCATCGACAAGGCGAGCGGCAAGGTCGCCGGGCGGCAGACGCTGATGCGCATCGACCCCGCCTATGGCGTGATCGAGATCGGCAACATCTATTGGGGGCCGCTGATCTCGCGCAAGCCGGCGGCGACCGAAGCCCAGTTCCTGTTCATGAAATACATCTTCGACGATCTCGGCTATCGCCGCTATGAATGGAAATGCAACAATCGCAACGAACCGTCGAAGCGCGCCGCCGAGCGTTTCGGCTTCAAGTTCGAGGGCATTTTCCGCCAGCACCTTGTCGTCAAGGGCGAAAACCGCGATACCGCGTGGTACTCGATCATCGACAAGGAATGGCCGGCGCTGCGCAGAGCCTATGAGGCTTGGCTCGATCCGGCCAATTTCGACAATGAGGGCCGGCAGAAGCGGCGGCTTGAAGACTTCCGCGCCGAGTTCGGCGCGTAGCAGGAGCAGGCAGATGGCGTATAGCCATGACCACGGTTCACATGCACAGGACTCGCACGGCCACAGCCATGGCGCGGGCCATGTGCATGGCTCGACCGACAAGAAGCGGGTGCTGATCGCCGCCTGCCTGACCGCCGGCTTCATGGTCGCGGAGGCGCTCGGCGGCCTGCTGACCGGGTCGCTGGCGCTGCTTGCCGATGCCGGCCACATGCTTGCCGATGCGATCGCGCTCGGGCTCGCGTGGTATGCCTTCCATCTCGCCGGCCGCCCGGCCACGGTTCGCCTGACCTACGGGTTCGGCCGGGTCAAGACGCTGGTCGCCTACACCAACGGCATCGCCATCTTCGCCATTGCGCTGTGGATCGTCTACGAGGCCTGGGGGCGCCTGGTGGCGCCGGCGCCGGTGCTCGGCGGGCCGATGCTGGTGGTCGCGATCGCCGGCCTAATGGTGAATATCCTCTCCTTCTTCGTGCTGCATGGCGGCGATCGCGAGAACCTCAACATGCGCGGCGCCATACTGCATGTGCTGGGCGATCTGCTCGGCTCGGCCGCTGCCATCGCCGCGGCGTTGATCATTCTTGCGACAGGCTGGACGCCGATCGATCCGATCCTGTCGGTACTGGTCTCGCTGCTGATCCTGTCGACGGCTTGGTCGCTGATGCGGGAGGCCGCCCATGTGCTGCTCGAAGGCGTGCCGGCAAGCCTCGACCGCGACGTGATTGCCAAGGACCTGGAGGGCGCGGTCAAGGGCGTGCGCGAGGTGCATCACATGCATGTCTGGTCGCTCGACGGTTCCAGCAACATGGCGACGCTGCACGCCTGCCTGAATGATGGGGTTGATGCCCATATGGCGGTCAGCGCCATCAAGAAGCGGCTCGCCGCCGAGCATGGCATCAGCCATGCTACCGTCGAACCGGAATTCGGGCACTGCGCCGACGATGATGACGATCACGGCCATGATCACGCGCATCATGCGGCGCCGCATCGCGGTCACTATCACTGATGGATCGCGATACGCGCAATGCGGCGC
>NZ_RZOT01000518.1:0-4426 GCF_003999085.1 Mesorhizobium sp. M4A.F.Ca.ET.090.04.2.1 | reverse complement strand
TGACAATATTATGAAGCCAGATGATTATCGGTTTCACGATGCCTTCCACTATGCCTATGCGGCGATACTGGGATGGTCTCCCGTTACACGCGCCCTTTTTCGTCTGAAGCGAAAAAGCGAAACAAAGGTTGATGAAGGCCAGGATGGCGCCAGAGCCATCCTGATTGAAGAAGGGGTCGCGACATATGTCTTTGGGGAGGCGAAACAGCTGGACTTCTTTGAGGGCCAAAGTGCAGGAGATTTGGGGTTTACATTTCTAAAATCTGTGCGGCAATTTGTACGAGGATACGAGTCGGAGGACTGTCCGCTGTGGCTATGGGAGGAGGCGATTCTCAAGGGCAATGAAGCTTTTCGGTTCCTTAGAACGCATAGGCGCGGCCGACTTATTCTTGATCGCCCCAACCGCAGCCTGTCGGCAGAGACACTACCATGATTGACACCTCGGGTTTTATAGAGGCCCTCCGGGGTTTGCGTTTCAACAATGCATTTAATCCGTACGCTGAGACCTGCCAAGCGTACGACCTTGTTGAGGCGCCTGCGGTCCGCCGGCACAACCTTAAGATGGTTCTGGATGCAGCCCTTGACCGCGGAGTGGAGTCAATATGGATCGCACGTGACCTCGGCTATCGTGGTGGTCGGCGGACGGGGCTCGCATTGACCGACGAGGTCCATCTTGGGGCACACGCTGCGCTCCTTGGCACGGCACCACTGAAGCGTGCTACTCGTGGGCCTGCGGTGGCGGAGCGAACGGCAACGGTCATCTGGGAAGTCCTCCGTGAACTTCGTCGGCCGATATTCCTTTGGAACGTCTTTCCTCTCCATCCTTTCGAGGAAGATTCTCCACTTTCGAATCGCTGCCATACTCGCGACGAACGATATGCCTGCAGCCATCTGCTGCAGTGGCTAATAGAGAGATTGCGACCACGATCAGTGGTTGCGATCGGTCGTGACGCACAGGCCGCTTTGGCTGATTTGGATGTCGCGGCCGAGCAGGTGCGGCATCCTAGCTACGGTGGTCACAATGAGTTCAGGGCGGGTGTGTATTCGCATTATTGCGTATCGCCTCGTGTCGAGGGGCAAACCTTGAGGCTTTTGTAACTGGGTATAACGTTGGATGGCTCTAGCCTTGACGGTCGGGGATACTCTATAAGTACTTCATGGGAACTAGACCGCCGGAGCAGTACCGTGAGCGACAAAGTTTGCAACGTCTTTATTAGCCATGTCCACGAGGATGACGCACGGCTACAGGCGCTGAAAGATCTTCTCGCCAAAAATGGCTGCTCCGCTCGTGACAGTTCAATCAACAGCGATAGACCCAACAACGCGAAAGACCCCGACTACATCAAACGCGACATACTTAGCCCTCGCATAGAATGGGCGGGTACGGTCGTCGTCCTTATTACGCCAGATACGAAACATAGCGATTGGGTTAATTGGGAAATCGAGTATGCCCATAAACTTGGCAAACGTATCGTAGGAGTGTGGGACCACGGGGAGCACGGATGCGAGCCGCCAGAGGCGCTCGATGAGTATGCAAATGCAGTCGTCCCTTGGCGTGCCGAGCAGATTATCGACGCTATCTTCGGGAAGATCGAAGAATGGCGCGACCCCAAAGGCGAGCCTCGGGCGGAGCGACCAATCGCTCGATACAGGTGCGCGAGCTAGAGTGCGGCTACATTCTTACGTCCTGGATCACGACTATGGGTTCGCTCCGAACCCATTCCACGGAGTATGTACTCTTGCAACTTGCAAACCCAGCATTCGCGAGCACGCGGAGATTGGCGATTACGTTGTCGGGACAGGTTGCGCCAAACGTAGACGGCGAGGCTTTCTAGTCTATTTCATGGTCGTCGACGAAATCACAACGTATGATCACTACTGGAACGACCCGCGCTTCATGACGAAGCGTCCCTTTCTTCGTGGCAGCAAGATGCAAGCTTTTGGCGATAATATCTATCATCGCAATCCTAATAGCGGTGAATGGCTGCAGGCCAGCTCGCTCCACAGCGAGCGAAATGGTGCGCTAAACCCAATTAATGTAGACCATGACACTAAATCGGAGAAGGTCCTCATTGGGCACGACTATGCCTATTGGGGCGGAGGAGGGCCAGAAATTCCGCAGTTGTATCGCGATTTCAATGGAGCTGATATTTGCGCTCGTCGCGGCCATCGGAATCATTTCTCCGAGGAACATCGAGACCAATTCATCGATTGGATAAGGTCTCTAGATGCCCACGGGTACATGGCTCGACCTCTGGATTGGGTCAGGACCGCTTGAAGGCCCCGCCGCACAAAGCTGCGACCTTGGAATATCGCCCTTTCATATTGAAGTTAATTTCCGGCAATCTTCTCTTGACGGAGGAAGCCACGTAGCACAAGCGCCACCGCTTGATCGATGTGTGCGGTTGCGACTAGCGCTTTGTTTTCATTCGCTGTTAGGCCGTTCCGAAGGCTATCGACCGAAAATCCGGAAAAACGGCCCCTACCGAGCCAGCTACGGTTAGGGCCTGTGTTAGGAGTTAGGCCTAGCTCGACGGCAATATCGAAGGTGCAGCCACCGAAGCCGCCTAGAAGAAACAGAGGCTGCTCGTTCTCAAGTGAGAGTAGTGCTTCTTCGGCCACCCCCGGCATCCTTCCCTTGAAACCCTCGACGGTTCCACCCAATACAATGCGAGCGTCGCTCGCGCTGCGCACGGCCATGCGCATTGCTGTCAATCCATCAGCCCATTCTTTATCCGTTGCAGGCGCCGTAGTTGCGGGTCCGCGCGCCTCCGGTAACACAACTGTACCATCCGGCCCCATACACAAAACTTCAGCGCTTCCTTTAAGTGCGTTAGACAACTCGATGAGCCTGTCAGCGGATAGATGGGCATGAACGGGCCAAGCCAAATAGTTGCTCACGCCAACACGCTCGTCTCCCAAGTCTGCGTCCCGCCGATGTCGTGCAACCAATTCGAACAACAGGCGTGAAAAACCATGCTCACGAAGGTCGCCTCCGTAGAGAAGACGTGCACCCATCGCCAGCAAATGCCTCGCGACTTCCGTCATCGCGTCATCGAGATGTTCCGGACCCAGTCCAAGCAACGCCATATCAGGACTTGTCGAGATTGAAATCGCGACGGCGCGCTGACTCAAAGGTTCTCTGTAGTTCATATGGATCTCCCGGCCAGCCACTCAGTCATGCTGCGTAACTGCACCTTCGGTGCAATAATCTCAAAGAGGCGCTGCTCCTCTGCGCCGATAGGTGGCTCCGGATAGACTAATGTCACGTCTGCTTGAGCCTTGCCTTCCAAACCGACCAAAGTGATGAGTTCGGGAGGGCGTGGAACAAAGACGACATCATCCCGATCCGAGGCGGCCGACTGGACCCAGCACCGCCAAAGGAAGTCCTTAAGAACTTCGTCCAGCAATTTGCTGACGATCACGTCGATGCGGTCCGAAGTGATAGGATCCATGCGTACGACTGGAACGTTTCCAAGGTAGGGAAACCCTCGTTCACCCATGTCACTCATACAATTGGCAATTACCAGTGGGACGTTCCATCGCTTTGCTTCTATAATTTCACGGCGACACCACTCTCTTGACGAATAACTGTCGGTGTTGATGGCGACAACTGCGCTCAATTTTACCTTTTGTAATAGAACCTTGTTGAATTGTAGGCCGATTGGTATGTCATGGACATCAAAGAAGCTCGACAGGCCGTCGCCCTCATAGACATATCTCCGAATTAGTTTGGCGATTCGTTCCCCATCTTCGTCGTGTTTCGAGTGACTGATAAATATCTCCACTTTCCTCAGATATCTGGCAAGGATGTCCCCAGTTTCTTTCGGTCGCCTTAGATGCTCTAGATAAGATCTTAACATGCGGCAGAGTTGGTGGGTTAGGTCAATAATGAGGCGCCGCTGACGCTCTTCGAACGAAAGACCGTCCCATTTGTCCCATCGCGAGGCCTGTTCGAATAGGCCGATCCGCGTTGCGGAACCGTCTATCGCAACCGGGAAGACGCGGGCGGCCAAACCCTTGGCGTCCGCCTGTTGGGCTAGTTTTTGGGCCCAAGCTACCCAATCCGGGTCATGTACCCAGTGGTCGTCAATTAGCAAGACAACGGCTGAAGTTTCAGCATCGATCAGGTCAATGTCGATTGGAGTTGCGGCGTCCGGAGCAGGAAGGAACCGATATACCACGGGCAATCCAGATCCGCCGGCTACATTCTCATAGAGTTTTCGGCGGTAGTGATCATACAAGACACGGGCAAGCCGCTCTCCGTCCTCAAAGTCAGGATGCCATGCCACGTAGATGACCAGGAACGGTCGTGCGGTATCGTGCATATCGACTACCATTGGATTGTTCGGAAGCGTTGCCTTGTTACTATGGCTCGCCACGGACTTTGGCAACAAGGGCGCGGTCATATAGCAAGTCGAAAGAG
>NZ_RZOT01000517.1:0-4435 GCF_003999085.1 Mesorhizobium sp. M4A.F.Ca.ET.090.04.2.1 | reverse complement strand
CTCGCCAAACCATCGCCGGGTCCTCCGGCGAGGGAGAAAACTGTCACCTATGCAATCGGTCCATTCTGTTACCTATCTATCCGGTTCGGACACCAGCCCCTTCTCCCCGTCACTATACGGGGAGAAGTGCCCGGCGGGCGATGAGGGGCGGCGCCAGCTTCGACAATTGGCGTGTCTGCAAAAATTGGAAACGGCTTGGTTGACGTAATAGCCTCGGGCGTGTGACCGCGCTACTCCGCCGCCAGCTTGTCCGCCACGCCGTAGGTCGCGTGGTAGAGCGCGCGCTGGCGGCTGAGCGCCACCATCGTGTTGCGCAGCAGGATCGCCACCGTGATCGGCCCGACGCCGCCCGGCACCGGCGTGATCCAGGAGGCGACCTCTTTGACGCTGTCGGTGTCGACGTCGCCGACTATGCGGCTCTCGCCGTCCGGTCCGATCTCGGAATTGATGCCGATGTCGATGACGGCGGCGCCCGGCTTCACCATATCTGCCTTGATCAGGCGCGGCTTGCCGACGGCGACGAACAGTGCGTCGGCGCGCCGCGCGTGTGCTGCCACCGAACGCGTCATGTGATGGCAGACCGTCACCGTCGCGCCCTCGCTCATCAAGAGGAAGGCGATCGGCTTGCCGACGATCTCGGAATGGCCGACGACGACCACCTCGAGCCCCTTGAGGTCGAGGCCGGTCTCCTTCAAGAGCTCGACCGAGGCGGCCGCCGTGCAGGGCGCCAGATCGAGCTGGTTGTAGACGATATTGCCGATCGAGGCCGGATGCATGCCCTCGACGTCTTTCAGCGGATGCACCGCCGCCTGCAGCGTCTTGATCGGGATGTGCACCGGCACCGGCCGCTGGATGATGATGCCGGTGACGCGTGGATCGGCATTGAGGCCGTGGATCGCGGCCTCCAGTTCGCCGGCGGTGATGTCGGCGGCAAAGCGCCGCTCTTCGAAGCCGATGCCGGCCAGTTCCGCCTTGGCGCGCTGGTTGCGCACATAGACATCGACTGCGGCGGTGTCGCCGACGGTGATCGACACCAGCTTTGGCGGAAACCCCTCGGCTGTGGCGATCGCGGCGTCCTCGCGCACGGAGGCGATGATGCGCTGGGCCACCGGCCCACCCTTGAGATAGCGGCTGTCGTCGGACCGGGACATGGCTGACCTTTGGCGTCGGGAATTGTGCGCTGCAATAGCAGAGGCCGTCCGGGAAATCAGCCTCCGAAAACGAAACGCTCTGCCTTCAGCGCGACGCGTTTTGCCTCGAAAGGCGAAAGGGCAGCGCGGTTTCCCGTGCTGCCCTTTCGTGACCGGCCGCATCCCCACACGGCCCGTCCCCCGTTAACTCGTTGCCAGTCTAAGCACGTCTCCCGAATATGCGCTATGGCTTGGGAGCAACAGCTGGCGCCAAAATTAGTCGGCGCTGCCTGACCGATAGATTCGCAGTCCCTATATCACCACCACCGTCGTTCCGACATTGACGCGCTCGTAGAGGTCGACGACGTCCTCGTTGCGCATGCGGATGCAGCCGGAAGATACGGCGCCGCCGATCGTCCATGGCTGGTTGGTGCCATGGATGCGGTATTCCGTCGTGCCGAGATAAAGCGCACGGGCGCCCAGCGGGTTCTCCTCGCCGCCGGCCAGATAGGTCGGCAGATAGCGGCCCTTGGCGGCCTCGCGCTTGATCATCACCGCCGGCGGGCGCCAGTCCGGCCAGACGCGCTTGTCGGTGATCTTGTGCGTGCCCGACCATTCGAAGCCCGGCTTGCCGGTGCCGACGCCGTAGCGCCGCGCCTTGCCGTCCTTCTCGACCAGATAGAGGAAATTCTGGTGCGTATCGATGACGATGGTGCCTGGTTTCTGCGGCCCGTCGAACGCGACTTCCTGCGGCAGGTAGATCGGGTTGATCTGCGGCCGCATCGCCGTGCGCCGGGCCGGCTGCTGCACCGCCGCCGTGCGCTGCTGGTCGGGCTGGACCTGCAGATAGCGCCGCTGCGGCTGCTGCACCATCTGGCGGGTCTGCCGCACGATACCAGGCGCGCGGCCAAGCTGCAGCACCCAGGGCGCCGAAAGGTCGGGGCTCACCATCACCGGCGGCCGGTCGGCATAGCGGTCATCGGCATTGGAGGCGGTGGCGCCGGCGGCAAGAACCGCCGCGGCACCCAGCAGGGAAACCAACGTTGTCTTCATCGGAACGCACCTTGATCGTCGAACGGACGGAGGCACGAAACCGCCCCCGGTTGCGCGATCCTTGGCGCGAAGCGGCAACCGAAACATGAATCGGAATGCGTAAAATGCCGATGTGTCAGTAAACCTTTTGGTGTGGTTACCGGCCGGTTCAGGAATCTGGTAAAGCCACGGTAAAACAGGCGCCGAGGCGCATTAACGAACGGATTTCTGGCAATGGGAACTGAAAATGCCGGCCTGCTCGACGGCCCTGACGGCAAGGCGCGCTGCTTCTGGCATGGCAATCTGCCGGACTATCTGCACTACCACGACCATGAGTGGGGCCGGCCGGTGGTGGACGACCGGCGGCTGTTCGAGAAGATCTGCCTCGAAGGCTTCCAGTCCGGCCTTTCCTGGCTGACCATCCTGCGCAAGCGCGAGAATTTCCGCGAGGCCTTCGCTGGCTTCGACTTCGACAAGGTGGCTCAGTTCACCGACAAGGATGTCGAGCGCCTGCTCGGCAATGCCGGCATCATCCGCCATCGCGGCAAGATCGTCTCGACCATCAACAACGCCAAACGGGCGCGCGAAATGGTTGATGAGTTCGGCTCGCTGGCGGCCTGGTTCTGGAAGTTCGAGCCGGGCGCGGGCGAGCGCCCGGAGATCGTCGACCTTGCCCATCTGCGCGCCAATCCGACGACGGCGGTCTCGGTCCGCATCTCGAAGGAGCTGAAGAAGCGGGGCTGGAGCTTCGTCGGCCCGACCACCGTCTACGCCTTCATGCAGGCGATGGGCCTTGTCAACGACCATCTCGAAGGATGCGTCTGCCGCAACGCAGTGGAAGCGGAGCGGAAGAGGTTCAAACGGCCGAGGTAGGACCTTCCTTCTCCCCGTTCCACGGGGAGAAGGTGCCCGAAGGGCGGATGAGGGGCAGCGCCCGCCTGCGAGACTAGATGCCGCTGGCGCCGGTGAGGAACAGGCCGGCGACGATCGCCGCCAGCGCGGCGAAAGCCGGATAGATCACCAGCAGGCCGGTCATCAGCGCATCACGCATGGATGAGCCCCGGCGCGGATCCACCTCGAACGGCCCGGCTGCCTGGCTCACCGTCACGGGCGCCTGGTGGTCGGCCGGGCGCAGCCGGATGGGCAGTTCGCGCGTGCCGCCGTTGATGGTGTCGAATTGTCCCGTGGTGCTCATAGCCCCGAACTCTTTGTTTTCGGTGCGCTTTATCGGCTGCGATTGTGTCGACACGATGCCGCGCCGATGGCGGAATTGTTTCCTTTGGGCGCCGTTTGTTTCCGTGAAGGTGCAAACCCTTGCCGCTCCAAGCCGCATGGGCTAGGACACGCGCGCCCGCAACCAGCCAGCATCTATCGAACGAAAAGACCCCATCCCATGGCCGACAAATCGGAAAAGACGAAAGCGCGGCTGCCGCGCGGGTTTGCCGACCGCGGCGCCGATGACATCCGCGCCGTCGAGAAGATGATGGCGACCATCCGCGGCGTCTATGAGCTCTACGGCTTCGAGCCGGTCGACCAGCCGATGATCGAATACACCGACGCGCTCGGCAAATTCCTGCCCGACCAGGACCGGCCGAACGAAGGCGTCTTTTCCTTCCAGGATGATGATGACCAGTGGCTGTCGCTGCGCTACGACCTGACCGCGCCGACGGCACGCTTCGTCGCCGAGAATTTTGACAAGCTGCCCAAACCCTATCGCAGCTACCGCTCCGGCTGGGTGTTCCGCAACGAAAAACCCGGACCCGGCCGCTTCCGCCAGTTCATGCAGTTCGATGCCGACACGATCGGCACGCCCGGTGTGGCGGCAGACGCCGAGATGGCAATGATGATGGCCGACGTCATGGAAGCGCTCGGCATCAAGCGCGGCGACTACGTCATTCGCGTCAACAACCGCAAGGTGCTCGACGGCGTGCTAGAGGCGATCGGCCTCGGCGGTGACGAGAATGCGGGGCGGCGGCTGACGGTGCTGCGCGCGATAGACAAACTGGACAAGCTCGGGCCGGAAGGCGTGAGGCTCCTGCTTGGTCCGGGGCGCTGGGATGGCGGCAAGGAAGGCGAAGGCGATTTCGCGAAGGGCGCCGGACTGAAAGACACGCAGGCCGAAGCTGTGCTGATTGCAACGGCGAGGAACGGACAGGCTGGCCAGAATACCAGCGTCAGTTCCAACGCCGTCTACCAGGAAGGCGTCGCCGAACTTGCCACGATCGAAGCTCTGGTCAGAGCGGCAGGATATGGCGAAGACCGCGTCGCCATGG
>NZ_RZOT01000516.1:0-4452 GCF_003999085.1 Mesorhizobium sp. M4A.F.Ca.ET.090.04.2.1 | reverse complement strand
CCAAGGGCCTGTCGTCGGCGCGGGTTATCGGCGTGCATGCCTTGCGCAACGCGCTGATACCGGTGGTCACCACCATCGGCCTGCAGGTCGGCACGCTGCTTGCCGGCGCCATCCTCACCGAGACCATCTTCGCCTGGCCGGGCATCGGCAAGTGGATGGTCGATTCGATCTTCAAGCGCGACTATGTCGTCGTGCAGTCAGGCTTGCTTTTGATCGCCCTCATCGTCATGGCCGTGAACCTGATCGTCGACGTGCTCTATGCCGTCATCAACCCGCGCATCAGGGCTGCATGAATGAGCCAGTCGACCGAAATCGCCCCGATGGCCAGCGGCAGTCCGGACCGCCTCACCGGCTTCAGGACTTTCTGGCACTATTTCTCGGTGAACCGCGGCGCCGTCATCGGCCTGTTCGTCTTCATCCTTTTGGTTCTGGCGGCGCTCTTCGCGCCGCTGCTCGCGCCCTATGCGCCCGACGTTCAGGACAAGACCGCGTTTCTGAGGCCTCCGGCGTGGCAGAACGGCGGCAGTGCTCAGTATCTGCTCGGCACTGATGCGGTCGGACGCGACATCCTCTCGCGCCTGCTCTACGGCGCGCGCTTCTCGCTGCTCATCGGCGCGGTGGTGGTGACTTTGGCGCTCACCGGCGGCATCACGCTCGGCCTGCTGGCCGGCTATTTCCGTGGCTGGGTCGACGTTGCGATCATGCGCGTCATGGATCTGATCCTGGCCTTCCCGTCGCTGCTGCTCGCGCTGGTGCTGGTCACCATCCTCGGCCCCGGCCTGTTCAATGCGATGCTGGCGATCTCGCTCGTGCTGCAACCGCATTTCGCCCGCCTGGTGCGCGCCGCGGTGATGGCCGAGAAGAGCCGCGAATACGTCGTGGCCGCCAAGGTTGCCGGCGCCGGGCATCTCCGCCTGATGCTCGCCACCATCCTGCCGAACTGCCTGGCGCCGCTGATCGTCCAGGGCACGCTGTCGTTCTCCAACGCCATCCTGGAAGCCGCCGCCCTCGGCTTCCTCGGCCTCGGCGCCCAGCCGCCGACGCCCGAATGGGGCACCATGCTCGCCTCGGCGCGCGAGTTCATCCTGCGCGCCTGGTGGGTGGTGACGTTCCCCGGTCTTGCCATCCTGATCACAGTGCTTGCCATCAACCTGATCGGTGACGGCCTGCGCGACGCGCTCGATCCGAAGCTCAGGAGGTCGTGATGGCGCTGCTCGACATCCAGAATCTCGTCGTCGAGTTCCAGACCGCATCCGGTCCGTTCCGCGCCGTCGACGGCGTCTCGCTCCATGTCGATGAGCGCGAGGTGCTCGCCATCGTCGGCGAATCCGGCTCCGGCAAATCGGTGTCGATGCTGGCGGTGATGGGGCTGCTTCCCTGGACGGCCACGGTCACCGCGGATCGCATGAGTTTTGCCGGCCGTGACCTCCTGAAGCTGAGTTCTGCCGAGCGGCGCAAGATCGTCGGCAAGGATATGTCGATGATCTTCCAGGAGCCGATGGCCAGCCTCAATCCCTGCTTCACCATCGGTTTCCAGATCGAGGAAGTGCTGCGCTTCCATATGGGCATGGACCGGGCCCAGCGCCGGGCGCGCGCCATCGAGCTCCTGAAGCAGGTCGGCATTCCCGAGCCGGCGGAGCGGCTGAACTCCTTCCCGCACCAGATGTCGGGCGGCCAGTGCCAGCGCGTCATGATCGCGATTGCCATTGCCTGCAATCCGAAGCTCTTGATCGCCGACGAGCCGACCACGGCGCTCGACGTCACCATCCAGAAGCAGATCCTCGACCTGCTGGTCTCGCTGCAGGCCAAATACGGCATGGGCCTGATCATGATCACCCACAATATGGGCGTGGTGGCCGAGACCGCCGACCGCGTCATTGTCCAGTACAAGGGCCGCAAGATGGAAGAGGCCGACGTGCTGTCGCTGTTCGAGAGCCCGAAGAGCAACTACACGCGCGCGCTGCTCTCTGCGCTGCCGGAGAACGCCGTCGGCGACCGCTTGCCGACCGTCTCCGACATGCTGTTCGAACCGGCGCCCCAGGGGGCAAGTACCGGAGCCGCCTCATGAGCACCAGGGTCGTCGAAGGCAAGAACATCGTGCGCGACTACCATGTCGGTGGCGGCCTGTTCCGCGGCGCGCGCACGGTGCATGCGGTCAAGGGCGTCTCCTTCAGCGTCGACAAGGGCAAGACGCTTGCCATCGTCGGCGAAAGCGGCTGCGGCAAGTCCACGCTCGCCCGCATCATCACGCTGATCGATCCGGCGACGTCGGGCGAATTGTTCATCGACGGCAACAAGGTCGACATTGCCAGGGACGGTTTGTCGAAGGAGATGCGCCGCAAGGTGCAGATCGTCTTCCAGAACCCCTATGGCTCGCTCAACCCACGCCAGAAGATCGGCGACGTGCTCGGCGAGCCGCTGCTGATCAACACCGACAAGCCGGCCGAGGAACGCCGCGACCTTGCCATGAAGATGCTGAAGAAGGTCGGCCTCGGACCTGAGCACTACAACCGCTATCCGCACATGTTCTCCGGCGGCCAGCGCCAGCGCATCGCCATTGCCCGCGCGCTGATGCTGAACCCCAGCCTGCTGGTGCTGGACGAGCCGGTCTCGGCGCTCGACCTTTCTGTGCAGGCGCAGGTGCTCAATTTGCTGGCCGACCTGCAGGATGAGTTCCAATTGACCTATGTCTTCATCAGCCACGATCTCTCGGTGGTGCGCTACATCGCCGATGACGTCATGGTGATGTATTTCGGCGAGGCGGTCGAATACGGCCCGCGCGACGAGGTCTTTGCAGACCCCAAGCACAGCTACACCAAGACGCTGTTCGCCGCGACGCCGCGCGCCGATGTCAGTTCGATCAAGGCAAGGCTGGCCAAGAAGAAGGCGGCCTGACTCCAAGCGCCGTGGCCAAGCCGATCATGACAGCTTGGCTACGATCGCGCGCAGCGCTTCGCCGAAACGATGCACTTCTTCCACCGTGTTGTAGTGCACCAGCGAGGCGCGGACGGCGCCGCTGTCCATCGACAGGTTGAGCCGGCTCATCAGCCGTGGCGCGTACATATGGCCGTCGCGGATGCCGATCTGCATCACCGCCATCTCCTCGACGATCCTCTGCGGTGACAGCTTGCCGATGTTGAAGCAGAAGGTCGGCACGCGCTCATGGATGCGGGCTTCGTCGGCCACGCCGTAGATCGTGGCGCCGCAGTCCTTCAGTACCTTCAGCATCTCGCGCGCCAGCGTCAACTCATAGTCACGGATGGCGTTCATGCCGGCGACGATGTTGTCGCGGCGCGAGCGGTTGTTCTCGGCGAGGAAATTGCGGCCGACCGATTCCAGATAGCGCACGGCCGCGTCCATGCCGGAGACATTCTCGTAGATGAAGGTACCGGCCTCGACCTTGTAGGGGGGCTCATCGGGGATGAAATCCTCGCGGAAGGTCGGCAGCCGCTTCAGCGTTTCGAAGCGGCCCCAGAGAAAACCCATATGCGGCGAGAAATTCTTGTAACCGGAGCAGACGAGGTAGTCGCAGTCCCAAGCCTGCACGTCGATCAGGCCATGCGGACCGTAATGCACGCAGTCGAGGAACACTTCCGCGCCGGCGGCATGCGCGATCTTGGCCACCGAGGCGACGTCGACGATCGAGCCGATCGAATGCGCCGTCACCGTGCAGGCGACGAGCCGGGTGCGGTCCGAGACCAGCGGCTTGAGATCGTCGACATGCAGATTGCCGTCCTCGCGCATGCGCCACCATTTGAACTTCGCGCCGGCCTGCTCCAGCGCCAGCCAAGTGGCGATATTGGCGTCGTGGTCCATGTCGGTGATGACGATCTCGTCCCGCTTCGCGAGCATCTGGCCGATGCCGAGGCTGACCAGGCGGATGAACGAGGTGGCGTTCATGCCGAAGCAGATTTCCGACGGGCTGTAGGCGTTGATCAAAAGCGCCACGCTCTCGCACGCCTCGGCGACCGACTGGTCGACGGTGACGCTGCGGCCGTAGCGGCCGCCGCGCTGGACATTGTGTCCGACCAGATGGTTGGTCACCGCGTCGAGCACGCTTTGCGGGATCTGCGCGCCGGCGGCATTGTCCATGAAGATGAAGTCGCCGGCCTGTCGCAAGGCGGGGAACATCGCGCGGATCTTCTCGACCGGGAACGAAACAGCGCCGTCCTGCGCCTTCGAGATATGGTGTTGGTTCACGGACGTCTCCTTCAGTTCATCGATGTCGTTCGAGGTGGGATCAGTGCGCGCCGGACTGGGCCTTGCCGCGCTCTTCGAGGTAGCCGACCAGCCGCACCAGCGGCCACAGGAAGGCGAGATATATGATTGCGGCGCCGATCAGCGGCGTCGGATTGGCCATCAGCGCCTGCGCGTCGGTCGCCTGCTTCAGAAGGTCGGGCATCGCCACCACCGAGGCCAGCGCGGTGTCCTTGAACACCGAGACGCAGTTGC
>NZ_RZOT01000515.1:0-4469 GCF_003999085.1 Mesorhizobium sp. M4A.F.Ca.ET.090.04.2.1 | reverse complement strand
GAACTGGGGATGGTGCCGCCAGCAGAACCGCGACGCCCGCGAACTGCCGATGGCGACCCGCAGCCTCGATCTGTGGGGCAGCTTCGCGGCGGCGACCGGCGAAGACACCGGCTTTCGCCGCTGCGGCCTGCTTTATCTCAGCAATGACGAGGCGGAACTGGCCGGCTGGGCGCGCTGGCGCGATTTCGCCAGGACGGCCGGCGTGACCACCCATATGCTCGACAGCGCCGAGGCCAGCGAGCGGGGCGGCGCCACGGGCCGGACCTGGAAGGGCGGCGTTTTCTCGCCGAGCGACGGCACCGCCGACCCGTCGCGGGCCGCGCCCGCGGTCGCCCGCGCCATCCTCAAGCTCGGCGGCAGCGTGCACCAGAATTGCGCCGCGCGAGGCATCGAGACCGAGGGCGGACGCCTGAGCGGCGTGGTCACCGAGAGCGGAACGATCCGCACGAAAGTGGCGGTCATGGCCGGCGGCGCCTGGGCGTCGTCCTTTTGCCGGCAGTTCGGTTTCCGCTTTCCGCAGGCGTCGATCCGTTCCTCCATCCTGTCCGTCTCGCCCGGCGCCGAAGGCCTGCCGGATGCGCTGCACACGGCGAGGATCTCGGCCACGCGTCGCGGCGACGGCGGCTACACGCTTGCCATCAGCGGGCGCGGTCGCGTCGACGTGACGCCGCAGCAGTTGCGCTTCTCGTCGCAGTTCCTGCCCATGTTTCTGAAACGGTGGCGTAGCCTCGCGCCTGGCGGACTGCAAGGTGTGCGCTCGGGGCACGAAACGCTGCAGCGCTGGCGGCTCGACCAGCCGACGCCGATGGAGCGCATGCGCATCCTCGATCCGGCTCCGGACCGGGCCACCATCCGTCTGACCCATGCCCGTGCGCTTGAACTTCTGCCCGACCTCAGAAAGACGAAGATCAGCGCTGCCTGGGCCGGCTACATCGACAGCACGCCGGACGGCGTGCCCGCCATCGGCGAGATCGATAGCATTGCGGGCTTCTTCCTCGCCGCCGGATTTTCGGGACACGGTTTTGGCATCGGGCCCGGCGCCGGTCATCTCGTCGCCGATCTGGTGACCGGGTCGGAACCGATCGTCGATCCTACATCCTACCATCCGCGCCGCTTCGAAGCCTCGGCCTGGGGCAAGGTTGCCGATTTCTAGGATTTGACCCCTCATCAATGCGCGGCATCCCCAATTGCGTCAGCCGTTCCGCAGAAGAGCGCCAATAGGCGCCGGTCGGACAGGCGCCTGTCCGCGAAACCGGCCGACGGCGCCGGGCGTGCAGCCGGCCTGTGCCGCAACAAGCTCGACGGCAGCCAACTGGCAGTAGCGCCCCTGGCAGCGCCCCATGCCAACGCGCGACAGCGATTTCACCCTGTTGGCCTCACCGCCGCCGAAACCCACGCCCTGGCGTATGTCTCCTGCAGTCACGTTCTCGCAGCGGCAAACAATCGCGTCGTCAGGGAACACCCGCGCCATTGCCTCCGGCCAGGGAAAGGCGCGGGCCAGACCGCGCGCGAAGCGCTCGAGCCGCGCGAGCTTGCGCAGATCGCCGTTGGCTGACGGCGCCGATTGCCCGAGATCGGCAAGGCACGCCACCGCCGCAAGGCGCCCGGCAATCTCCGCGCCGTCCGCCCCCAGGAGCCGAACCCCATCGCCCGCAAGGTAGACGCCATTCCCGGCGCGACCCATCTCGTCGGTCTTCGGCAGCCATTGCCGCCACTGTTCGTCATAGGCGAAGGCGCATCCCGCAAGGTCCGCGAGATGCGTCTCCGCCCGCAAGTGCCAACCCATGCCGATCATGTCGCACGGGGTGACGCGTTCGCGGCCGCCGGTGTCGCGCCAGCGCATCGCGGTGACACCTTGTTCGTCGACCTCGATCAGCTCGAGGGTCACGCCCGCATGGTAACGGTCGCCGAGCCTCGCCCGCAGCGCCAGGCCGCGCAGCGCGACCAGCGGCCGGGCGGCGAGCCCCCGGAATCCCCGCATCTGCTGGCGCCAGGATGATGTATCCAGCACCGCCACCACATCCGCTCCAGCCTTGACGAGTTGGGCGCCGACCAGCGTCAGCAAAGGCCCCGATCCCATCAGGACGATCCGCCGCCCAAGCGCCACGCCCTGCGCCTTGAGCGCGATCTGCGCCGCGCCGAGGCTGTAGACACCGGCGCTCTGCCAGCCGGGGACCGGGGCGACGCGATCGGATGCGCCGGTGGCAAGGATCAGGCGGTCATAGTTGACTAGCTGCACGCCGTCCTCCCCCAGCACGTGCAGCCGTCCCTCCTGCGCGGCGATGACCGAACTCGCTGCGCAATGGGTAAGGCGCCCCTCCTTGGCCAACCGGTCGAACAGTTCATGCAGCGAGCGCGCCTTCGCCGCCTCCGAGCCATAGAGCTGCCCCGGCGTGCGGACGAATCCGTCCGGTGGGCGACGATAGATCTGACCGCCGGCGCGATTGCCTTCGTCGATCACCATCGGGTGCAGCCCGGCCTCGACCAGCACCGCCGCGGCCCTTATGCCAGCCGGACCGGCGCCGACGATCACGATCTTCGGCGATGAAGCGTCACTCACGGCCAGCTCTCCGGCGGCGTCGTGCGCAGCCGCATGCCCTCATCGATAGGGGTTGTGCACGCGCGCAGGCGCGGCCCCTCTTCCTGCCAGACCCAACAATCCTGGCAGGCTCCCATCAGGCAGAAGCCCGCGCGGGGTTCAGGCCCGAACTCGGACTTTCGTAAGGCTTGTCCCGACGCCAGCATGGCGGTCAGCAGCGTATCGCCGGCCAGCGCGCTGCGCATCTCGCCATCGAGGAAGAAATTCACCTCTACCCGGTCGCGCTCGGCCAGCCGGACGATGCGGCCGGCGCTGATCATTCAGCGGCCTCTCGCACCGGGCGAGGACGCGGCAGTTCGGGGAACCGTTCGCACGCCGCATCGAAGGCCGCCTGCACGCCCTCCGGCCCGGAGCGCCCTCTCATGCGGCGGAAGATCTCGGTCTTGGCGAAGAACCGCCAGTGGATCGGCAGGTCCCTCAGTATGGCGGTGAGCCGGTCGTATGCCGCAGGGGTCCATTGCGCTTCGTAGCCGTCGCGCTCTGGACCGAAATGGAAATGGCCAGCGGACGGCTTGTGCCGCGCGCGTAGCCTTTCCGTCGCCTGCTCGTCGACCTCGCCGTCGCGTAGGACGACGCCATAGTCGCGCTCCGCCGATGCCTCCGAAACATAGCCGCGCCGAACGTCCTGTGCGACCCGCCAGGGTTCGCGCAGATGCGGATCGCCGCGCCCGCCGCCTCCGGCGGAGCGGATATCGAGCAGGTCGCCGGGCTGCAGCACCGCGGTGTCGATGTTGCCCAGCCGCCGCTCGTGCTCGGTCCCCGGATTGACGACCATGTCCGACAGGCCGGCCGCCTTACCGCCGAGCACGCCCCAGGGACGGAAAAAACTGCGGTCGCGGTTGCGCGCCGTGATCCTGGAGTCGGGCGCGAAGACGCGGAAGGCCATCTCGGTCGCCAGCCCGCCGCGCCAGCGGCCCGCCCCGCCGCTGTCCCTGGCGAGCCCGTATTTCACGAATTCGACCGGGGTCTCGGTCTCGGTGATTTCGATCGGCGTGTTCTTGAGATAGGCGGCATCGGCGCCCGATCCGTTGGTCCCATCGCGATGCGGCATCGCACCGCCGCCACCGACCACCGGGTTAACCGCGGCGATGACCGTCCGGCTGCTGCGCTCGTCGACAGTCATGACGTTGACGATGCAGTTGTTGCCGGCCGGCGCCGCGGGCAGGCGCTCGGGCACTGCTTGCGAGAAGGCGCCGAAGATGACCGAGCGCAGTCGGGCGCAGGTGAGCGAGCGCATGCCGACGGCTGCGGGGTGGACCGGGTTCAGCACCGATCCCTCGGGAGTGATGCAGGTGAACGGCCGGGTAAGGCCGGTGTTGAGCAGGATCTTCGGGTTGAGCGTGTAGAGCACGTAGTAGACGCCGACCAGCAGCATGGTGTGGCGCGGGTCGCCACCTGAAGGCACGTTGAGCGAGGAGCCCAACTGCGGATCGGAGCCGGTGAAGTCGAGCACCGCCTCGTCGCCCTTGATCGTCAGCGTCAGCTTCAGCCGGCAGGGATTGGCCTCGACCGAATCCTCGTCGGCGTAATCGGCGAATTCCCAGGTGCCGTCGGGCATGGCGCGCAGCACGTCGCGCGCCTGCGCCTCGGCATGATCGAGAAGCGCGGCAACCCCTTCGATGAAGCCGGCCTTGCCGAACTTCCGCACCATTGCCTGGATCTTGCGCTCGCCGGTGTTGAGCGCGCCGACAAGCGCCTTGATGTCGCCGATGTTGAGGTCGGGCTTGCGCACATTGGTGCTCATGATGCGCAGGATCGTCTCGTCGAAGACGCCCTCCCGCACCAGTTTCATCGGCGGGAAGCGGATGCCTTCCTGATGGATCTCGGTCAGCGCCCGGCTGAGCGAAGCCGGCACCGCCCCGCCCATGTC
>NZ_RZOT01000514.1:0-4509 GCF_003999085.1 Mesorhizobium sp. M4A.F.Ca.ET.090.04.2.1 | reverse complement strand
GGGGTGGCTGCCGTCCGAGGGCGCGGTTCGGCAAGGTGCGCGGGGCGCTGATGCGGGACGAAGCGTTGGCCGTCCGGAGTTGCCGAAGTCTGGGCCTGCAGCCTCCCAGGAGCCGGGGGCGCGGCGGTGCGATGCAGGTCCGAGCGGTCGCGCGGCATGGCGGATACCGGCGGCCTCGTCTCCTCGTCGGCGTCGCGGGTCATCCTGGCGATCTCGGCCATGCTGATCGGCCGATGCCGCGGGTCCGGTTGCAGCATCGCCTCGATGATCTCCCTGAAATCGGCATCGATGTCGGAAAGATCCGGAACCGTTCGGCGCTTTTCCACGATTTCGAGCTGAGAGCCGCTCATGTCGATCGGCTTGCCGCGCAAGGCGGCGGCCAGCACCAATCCCATGCTGTAGATGTCGGACTGCTCGCTGACCTCGGCTCCGTAAAGCCCCAGCTGTTCGGGAGAAACGTAGTTGTACTTTCCGGCGAACCTGCCGCCGATCAGCGTTTCTCCGCCGACGGCGGCCGAACGCGCAATGCCGAAATCGATGATCTTGGCGCGGTCGACCCGGCCCCCCGGCAGGATAATGTTGTCCGGGGAGAGGTCGCGATGGATCGCTCCCGCCTGATGCACGGCGCTCAGGCCGGAGGCGAGGCGATGGCAGAGCTTGCGCACGTCCTCCACGGGCATGGCGCCACGCCGCATGACATCGAACAGCGACTGGCCGTCGACGAATTCCATGGCCAGGTAGGGTCGCCCGATGC
The DNA here is from genome assembly GCF_003999085.1 of Mesorhizobium sp. M4A.F.Ca.ET.090.04.2.1. NCBI lineage: Bacteria > Pseudomonadati > Pseudomonadota > Alphaproteobacteria > Hyphomicrobiales > Phyllobacteriaceae > Mesorhizobium > Mesorhizobium sp. M4A.F.Ca.ET.090.04.2.1. The sequence goes on along the minus strand of NZ_RZOT01000514.1, from coordinate 3,755 downwards.
CGGGATCGATGGTGAAGACGTGGTAGCGCACGACCGCGTCATGCGACAGGTGATTGAGGATCGACGCTTCCTTGCGGAACAAGGACAAGATCGTCTGGTCGCGGGCGAATTCCGGCAGGACGATCTTGATTGCGACGTGGTCGCCGGTCTGGATGTTGTGGCCGCGATAGACCTCGCCCATCCCGCCGGACGCGATCCGCTCGTCAAGCTCGTAGATGCCGCTGAGTTGTGTGCCCACGCCGGTGTTGGCAAGGCCTGGCGAGACGCGCGTCTTGTCGTCGGCGCTCATCGGTCCCGACCCTCGGTGGGCGGATGCGGACGGGGCGCCTGGGCGTTGCGGCGGTCGCCGATCTTCACCAGTATTATGGTCACATTGTCGGTTCCGCCCCGCGCCAACACTGTTTCCAGCAGCTTCTCGCAGGCCGCCTGAGGCGCGGCGGACAACACCGCACCCTCGATCTCGGCGTCGCTGACATGTGCCGTCAGCCCGTCGGTGTTTAGCACGAAAACGTCTCCCGGCATGGTCTCGCCCTGCTGGTAGTCGATGACGATCTCGTCGCTGACGCCGACCGCGTGGGTGATGACGTTGCGGCGCGGCCAGGTGAGCGCTTCGGCGGCGCTGATCACGCCTCGGTCGAGGAGCTCCTGGACTTCGGTGTGGTCTTTCGAGATCTGCGAGATCGAGGCATTGCGGACAAGATACACGCGGCTGTCGCCGGCCCACAGGCAGGCAAACCGTCCGTCCATCACCAGCAGGGCCGCGAAGGTGGAGCCGATGGTTATGCCGCGGGTTTCGGATATCCTGCGGATTTCGGCATTGGCCCGGCTCAGCCTGTCCTCGAAGCGCGCTCGAAGGTCCGGCGCGGAGCTTGCGATGCCGATCGTCGCCAGGTGGTCGATGATGCTTGCCGACGCCACCTCGCCGGCATCATGCCCGCCCATGCCGTCGGCCACTACCCACAGGCCTGTTCGCGGCTCGACCAGATAGTTGTCTTCATTGTGGTCGCGCACGCAGCCTTTGTGGCTTACGCCGAAGCTTTCAAAGGGAAGGAGGGCGACAGTGTTCAATTTGCCACCAAGCGCTTCGCAAGCGTCCTTCGCGGCGCGCCCTCGGGCCGCCGCTCGCGCCACTCTGCCACAGGCGCGAACATTAGAGTATCTAAATCACGGTCGGTACGCCGACCGTCCGGGATTGTCGTCGACGTGGCGGAGAGCCAAAAAATCATCTCAGAATGCCTTCGGGCAACTGAACCCGGCAAGCGCTGGAAGGAACAGCGGGTTGGGTTCGGAGTTGCTCTGGATCGTATAGGCCACGTCGCGTCCGCCGATCACGAAGCGGGCTTCCAGATTACCTTCGCTTCCGCTGACGGAGGCCTTGTCCATGAGCCGTTTCAGCGCCCACGGGCCGTCGAACTTGATGGCGGATTCCCGGCCGGGCATTTCCGGCGCAAGGCTCAGGCTGGCGGAGCCGGAAGCCGCGCCGCTCGGCCAGTTCAGCGTGCCCGGCGCGTTGCCCGTCTGGCTGCTTTGAACGGTCTGGCCATCGACGTCCAGCATCGCGCTGTCGGCATCGCCATGCAACGAAAAGGGCGTGAAGGTGATGCTGACCAAAGGCACCGAGCCGCCCGAGGGAAAGAAGGCGGCGCGGATTTCCGCTGCCGACTGGAAGGTCTTCAACGTGGCTTTCGAGAGGTCGCGACCGAAGCGCTGGTCCTGTTTCCAGCTCCAGTCCTGGCCGGTCATGTCGATCAGCGATGCGAGATTTTGCGCGAAAAAGCGGTCCATCAATCCCCCGGGGGCGAACAGCTTGGCGAAGTCCGCCATAGCTATGTCCTCCGTGCTGCCGCTGGCGAAAGGATAGCGGCCATTGACCATCTCCTCGCAGGGCCGCGTCACCGTCTGGTCGAGCAACTGGTTCAAATTCGCCACCGAGGTCTCGGCGACATTGCCCTCGAACTCGTCAGCGGCCGCGTTGACCATCCGGGCAAGCGGTTTGGGCAGGCGCGAGACGTTGGCGCGCAGGGTCGAGACCTGAAGCTGCAGGTTCGTGTTGACGCGCTCCGTCTCCGAGGGAACGTCCGCCGCCAGCTTCAGACTCTGGTAGATGTCGCGAAAGTTCTGCGTCAGCGCGTCGATCGGGCGGCGTCCGGCAGGACCGCTCACCAGGGCCTGGAATGACCTGAACTGCGCCTCGACGTTGGCGCCCGGGCCCTGCGAGCCCGCCGAGCCGGCGCGGCTCTGCGACTTGCCGGCGGCCATCTGGATGCCGATGCGGGCCAGGCCCTTGGCGATGCCCGCGGCGTCCGGCCGCTCGGCCGTGCCTGCCTGGACATCGAGGGACTGGCTTTCCCGGGTCAGGGTGGTCTCATCGGCAATCGCGCTGAACAGCTGATCGATCGGCGAGTTCGGCGAAGCTGCGGCGGAAAGTGCGATATATTGTGGCTTGTCCTTCAGCATCGCCTTGAACCGCAGCTGATCGAGAATGCCGTTCCACGCCGCGGCAAACTCCTTGGCATAGCGATCGAGAAGCTCGGGTCCGAGCTTGAGCAATTCCTGATCGATGCCACCCTGCTCGCCGCCGCCGCCGAGTACCCACCGGTCGTCGACAAGCATCTGCGCGATGCGTGAGAGCTGCTGGAGATAGAAATCGCTGAAGCCGGCATGGGTGTAGATGCCGGGAATGCGAAGTCCCGATAGATCACTGCCGTCGACACGCTCGAACAGCAGCGGCGCTTCCGGACCGGCCTTGAGCGAAACGGAAAAATCGCTCAGGGCTGCCGCATGGAGGGCCGACTTGATCAGGGCCGTGGCGCGGTCGGCCAGGCTCATGCGTCCGAGTGAGCGTTGGGCGGCTTCGACAAGTGGCTGGTCGAGCTTGAAAACCGGATCATAGGCGTCGTCCAGCGCCAGCATGGCGCGCAGATGTTTTTCGAGCTGGGCCCGACCTTCGCGGTTGTTTTCGCCGGGATAGCGGTTCTGTTCCCAGTCCTGCCGCATCCAGGAGACGATCAGCTCGTCGTCGACCTTCGGCGCCTTGCCGCCCAGCATCAGATAGATCTTCAGCGGCTCATAGAGCATCGCCCGATCGGCCATCCTGGCCTGGATCGTGCGCTCGGCCTGCAGCAGCAGGCGCGATCGGAAGCTTCGCTCCAGCGCTTGCCGGTAGGCCGTCCTGGCCGCTGAAAGAAGCCGTTCGCGCTGGCTGAGGCCGAATGTCTCCTCGATCGGCGTCGGCGCGTCGCCGGTCTCGAATCCGGCCGGCAGGTTGCGCAACTGGTCGAGCGGGCCAATCACGTTTTCGAGGTCGACGTCGGCGACCTCTGTGCTTTTGAGCAGCGGTTCCGCCGCCTGGCGGTATTGGCTCATGGCCTGCGTCGTGGCGGCGAGCAGCGATCTGTTGGCCGTGAAGCTCAGCCCAAGCGCGCCCAGGGCGATCGCGGCGGCCAGGACGATCGCGCCGATGCCGCCATATCTGGCGATCGCGGCGCGCCTTTCGGCTGTCCTGTCGTATGAAACCCAGCCGGCCTCGGCGAAAATGACGTCGGCCAGAACATCGTGGAGGAAAAAGCTCTTGCCGGTGCCGGACAGATGCGCCTGCGAACTGCTGCCGAAACTGCGCCCGATCGCGCCCAGCACCTGGTCGATCGGCGTTCCTTCCTGGGTGCCCGAGGAAAAATAGAGGCCGCGCAGGCTGACGTTTACCTCGCTGCGGGAGATGTCGAACAGGCTGGTGACAAAACCGGTAACCCGGCCGC
>NZ_RZOT01000513.1:0-4510 GCF_003999085.1 Mesorhizobium sp. M4A.F.Ca.ET.090.04.2.1 | reverse complement strand
CTGCCCGACCTCGTCAAGATGGGCTGGACCTCGAAGGAAAAGCTCGACCAGATCGTGCAGCGCACCCGCGACGGCGGTGCCGAGATCGTCGGCCTGCTGAAGACCGGCTCGGCCTACTACGCGCCGGCGGCTTCGGCGATCGCGATGGCCGAATCCTTCCTCAAGGACAAGAAGCGCGTGCTGCCCTGCGCGGCCCACCTGTCGGGCCAGTACGGAGTGAAGAACACCTATGTCGGCGTTCCCGTGGTGATCGGCGCCGGCGGTGTCGAGCGTGTCATCGAGATTGACCTCAACAAGAGCGAGCAGAAGATGTTCGACAGTTCGGTGGCGACGGTGCAGGGCCTGACCGAGGCCTGCGTGAAGATCGCGCCGCACCTCGCCTCGAAGTGATCCGCCAGCAGTTGATCCGGAGATAAGCCATGAACATTCATGAATATCAGGGCAAGGCACTGCTGAAGTCGTTCGGCGCGCCGGTCGCCGAGGGCGTGCCGGTGCTGAAGGCCGGCGATGCCGAGGCCGCCGCCAAGGCGCTGCCCGGCCCGCTCTATGTGGTGAAGAGCCAGATCCATGCCGGCGGTCGCGGCAAGGGCAAGTTCAAGGAGCTTTCCCCCGACGCCAAGGGCGGCGTGCGGCTGGCGAAGTCGGTGGCCGAGGTGGTCGCCAACGCCAACGAGATGCTCGGCCACACGCTGGTCACCAAGCAGACCGGCCCGGCCGGCAAGCAGGTCAACCGCCTCTATGTCGAGGACGGCGCCGATATCGATCGCGAACTCTACCTGTCGATCCTGGTCGACCGTTCGGTCGGCCGTATCGCCTTCGTCGTCTCGACCGAGGGCGGCATGGACATCGAGGCCGTGGCGCACGACACGCCGGAGAAGATCATCACCGTCGCCATCGACCCGGAAAAGGGCGTGACGGCGGATGATCTCAAGACGCTCAACGGCGCGCTGAAGCTCGACGGCGACGCGGCCAAGGACGGCGGCACGCTGTTCCCGATCCTCTACAAGGCATTCGTCGAGAAGGACATGAGCCTGCTCGAGGTCAACCCGCTGATCGTCATGAAGAACGGCCGGCTGCGCGTGCTCGACGCGAAAGTGTCGTTCGACAACAACGCGCTGTTCCGCCATCCCGACGTGATGGAATTGCGCGACACCACCGAAGAGGACGAGAAGGAGATCGAGGCGTCGAAATACGACCTCGCCTATGTCGCGCTCGACGGCAATATCGGCTGCATGGTCAACGGCGCCGGCCTCGCCATGGCGACGATGGACATCATCAAGCTCTACGGCGCGGAGCCCGCCAACTTCCTCGACGTCGGCGGCGGCGCGTCCAAGGAGAAGGTGACGGCGGCGTTCAAGATCATCACCAAGGATCCGGCGGTCGAAGGCATTTTGATCAATATCTTCGGCGGCATCATGAAATGCGACGTCATCGCCGAAGGCGTGATCGCCGCGGTCAAGGAAGTCGGGCTGAAGGTGCCGCTGGTGGTGCGGCTGGAAGGCACCAATGCCGAACTGGGCAAGAAGATCATCAATGAAAGCGGCCTGAACGTCGTCTCGGCCGACGACCTCGACGACGCGGCCAAGAAGATCGTCAAGGCGGTGAAGGGCTGAGCGGATGCAACCGAGCCGCCTTCTGTGTGCAATCGGATTCGGCTTTCTGGCCGTTCCGTCGCATGCGGAAGAGATTTCGGATGCCGTCGTGCTCTATCAGCAAATTTGCATCGCTCCCGATGGTGATCTGGCGAAAAGCGGACAGTTGGCGTTGGAAAACGGGTTCTCGATCAGTTCGGATAATTTCGGCGTGAAAATCCTTAATCGAGATACGTCAAAAGGTCTTTCGGCGCCCTTCGTCAAGTTGAGTTCCGAGAGACCTGACGCAAACAGGCTTGTCGGTGTTTGCGAGGTTTTTGGTAGCACCGGACACGTGTCGACGTTTTTCGACTACGTGGAATCGCAGGGATTGGTGGAGCTGCCGAAAGAAGAGATTTTCCCTGACGCAGGAGACAAGATCTACCTTCGGTATTTTGCCGCCAAGGACTGCCTGGCTTCGACCGGATACGACGGAAAATGCCGGCTTGTATGGACGATCGGTGATCCTCCTGTTGGCGAGAACTACAGCGGCGCTTTTCGATTCAGCCGGAATTCTCACCACGATGCGGTTGGCCAACAATGAGCCGCGTTGAAGCCCCCGCCATTGCGAACGCAGGAACGAGCCCATGCCTCCGCGCAAGATAAACCTGGTCGAGGCGGCGGATCAAAAGATCGCCAAGGTCTTCGATCCGCATGTCGCCGGCGACGTCAATGACAGCCAGGCCAAGGTCGCCAAGTTCGGTGCCGCCTTCGACTGGCATGCGCATGACCATGAGGACGAGGCCTTCCTCGTATTGCGCGGGCGCATCGCCATCGATTTCCGCGACGGGCCTGTCGAGCTCGGCGAGGGTGACTTCATCGTCGTGCCGCGCGGCGTCGAGCACCGGCCGCGTTCGCTGACCTCCGAGCCTGTGGTGCTGATGTTCGAGCCGGCGACGACGCTCAACACCGGCAATGCCCGGAGTGAGCTCACAGTCACCGATCTGAAGCGGCTCTGAGCCATGAACGCGTCGCCCTTCTCCTCGCTTTCGGCCGATCACCAGCGCCTGCAGGCGCTGGTCGGCGCGTGGCGCGGCGAGGAAGAGGTGGCGGGCACGCAATGGACCGATGCCGGCACCGCGACTTCGGAAGTGATGGCCGAGGCGCAGTTCGGCGGCCTGTTCGTGGTGCAGCGCTATCGCCAGCGCCGCGACGGGACGATCTCGTTCGGCTCGCACAATGTGTTCGGCTTCGACCAGCAGAACAGCCTCGTCACCATGCACCAGTTCGATTCGATGGGCTTTGTGCCGGCGTCCCCGGCCACAGGCACGTGGAACGACAGCGAGCTGGTTCTGGAGCGGTCGTCGCCGCGCGGCGCCGCGCGGGTGACTTACGTTTTTGAAGGCGCCGACACCTACCGCATGCGGCTGCAGTTCAAACCTTCCGGCAGCGATGCCTGGCAAGGCATGGTGAGCGGGCTCTACCGGCGCGTCGCGCCTTCCGAGATGAAGGAAGGCTGAACCGATGGTGATCGCCGGCATTGAAGAATTACACATAATCACACATATTATTCCTGTGTATTTATGTGGAGACGGACGATGAAGAACGTCACCCTGGCCATGGACGAAGCTCTGCTCGAAAAGGCGCGAGGCCTCGCGGAGCATCGCAAGACAACACTCAACGCCCTGATCCGCTCGCTGCTCGCGCATGAGGTCGAACAGGAAGACCGGATCGCCTGGGCGCGGGAAGGCATGCGCAGGCTGATGGAGGAATCGCCGCTCGACCTAGGCCCCGAATACAAATGGAACCGGGACGAGATCTATGCCGAACGAGAGGATAGAATGCTTTCTCGACTCGAACGTCCTCCTGTACGCGGCTTCGGAGAGGACAAGTGATCCTCGCCGCCACGATATCGCGCAAAGGCTTGTGCTCGGGACCGTGTTCGGTGTCTCCGGCCAGACCTTGGCCGAGTTCGCGAATGTCGCGAGACGCAAGTCGGCCTTTGCCGATGCTGTGGTCGACCGGTGGCTGGTCTTTCTCGGCGCGCTTCCGTTCGTCCCGGTCGACCAGGCCTATGTCATCGCGGGCCTTCGTCTCGCGCGCCGCTATCAACTCAAATACTATGACGCAGCACTGCTCGCGGCCGCGGAGCGACTTGGCGCGCCGATCTTCTACACCGAGGATCTCAATCACAACCAGGTTTACGGCTCGGTCCGGGCCGTCAATCCTTTCTTGTAATCGCTGAATTCAGAGGCGTTCTCACCCATGTCCATTCTCGTCGACAAGAACACCAAGGTTCTCGTGCAGGGCCTGACCGGCAAGACCGGCACGTTCCATACCGAGCAGGCGCTGGCCTATCACGACACCAAGATGGTGGGCGGCATCCACCCGAAGAAGGGCGGCGAGACCTGGACCGGCGCCAAGGGCGAGAGCCTGCCGATCTTCGCCACGGTCGCCGAAGGCAAGGAAAAGACCGGCGCCAACGCCTCCGTCATCTATGTGCCGCCGGCGGGCGCGGGCGAGGCCATCATCGAGGCGATCGAGGCCGAGATCCCGCTCATCGTCTGCATCACCGAAGGCATCCCGGTGATGGACATGGTCAAGGTCAAGGCGCGGCTCGACCGCTCGACCTCGCGGCTGATCGGCCCGAACTGCCCGGGCGTGCTGACGCCCGACGAATGCAAGATCGGCATCATGCCCGGCAACATCTTCCGCAAAGGCTCGGTCGGCGTTGTTTCCCGCTCGGGAACCCTTACCTATGAGGCAGTCTTCCAGACCACCAATGTCGGCCTCGGCCAGACCACCGCCGTCGGCATCGGCGGCGATCCGGTCAAGGGCACTGAATTCATCGACATGCTGGAAATGTTCCTCGCCGACGACGAGACCAAGTCGATCATCATGATCGGCGAGATCGGCGGCTCGGCCGAGGAAGACGCCGC
>NZ_RZOT01000512.1:0-4512 GCF_003999085.1 Mesorhizobium sp. M4A.F.Ca.ET.090.04.2.1 | reverse complement strand
GTCTCAGCGTGCGGCGCAGCCGCTCCATCGCCGGCGTCTGGCCGATCAGCGTCAGGCTGTCCTGCGCCTGCTCGGCCGCCTCGCGCAAGGCCCGGTTCTCCATCACCAGGCGGCGCTTTTCGGCCGCCCGCCAGACACTTTGTGCAAGCCGGTCGGCCGCGAAGGGCTTGGTGATGAAGTCGTATGCGCCGTCCTTGATCGCCTTCACGGCCATCGCGATGTCGCCATGGCCGGTGACGAGGATGACAGGGATGTCCGGGTCTACCTCCACGATGTGGTCGAAAAGCTGCAGTCCGTCGATCTCGGGCATGCGGATGTCGGACACCACCACGCCGGCGAAACCGGCGTCGAGCCCGGCCAGAGCCTCTCGCGCCATCGAAAAGGCCGACACCGCGAAGCCGGCGAGCTCCAGCGTCTGCCTTGTCGCCTTCAGGAGATCGGCGTCGTCGTCGATCAGGATGACCGGGGCGGGGTCGTTGGTCGCCATGCTACGCCGCTTTCGCAAGATGGATGGTGAAACGCGTGCCCTCGGCGCCGCTCGCGACCTCGATGCGTCCGCCATAGTCGGCGACGATGTCCTTGGAGATGACGAGACCTAGCCCCAGCCCTTTCTCCTTCGAGGTGTTGAAGGGCGTGAACAGCGATTTCAGGATCGCCGGCGGAATGCCCGGCCCGTTGTCCGAGACATTGAGCACGACGCCGTCGTCTTTTTCCTCGACCAAAACCTCGACCCTGGCGCCGTCGCGACCGTCCAGCGCCTCCAGCGCGTTCTGGAACAAATTGATCAGCACCTGTTCCAGCCGCACCCGATTGCCCATGACCTTGAGTGCGGGCGGCGGCAGCGCGATATCGAGCGCGTCGAGCCGGCCGGCGAAACGGCTTCTGAGCAGCACCACCGCGCCCTCGATGACGCCGCGCAACTCGACCGGCTCGGCCGCCGTGCGGCCCTTGCGGGCGAAGGTTTTCAACTCGTCGGTGATGGTGCCGATACGCTCGGTCAGCGCCGCGATGGCATCGAGGTTCTCCTCGGCCGGCGCCGTCTGCTGGCGGTCGAGGAAGACGCGCGCATTGTCGGCATAGGCGCGGATGGTCGCCACCGGCTGGTTGATCTCATGAGCGACACCGGCGGCGACCTGACCGAGGATGGCCAGTCGATTGGCTTGCACCAGCTCCTGCTGCACCACCTGCAGCTTGGCCTCTGTGCTGCGATGGTCGGTGATCTCGGCCTGCAGGCGATCGCGGGCGCGGCTCAGATCCTCGGTGCGCTCGACGACACGACGTTCGAGCTCGGCGCGCGTCGCCTGTTCGGCGGCGATCCGCATCTGCGCGGATTGCCGGCGCCATAACAGATAGGCGGCAAGGCCGATGAGCGGCCCGATGACGCCGAGCGCCAGGAGCCGCATCTCGCGCTGGGCGGCGGCGATCGGCGCCTCGGCCGGAACGAGATAGTCGAGCCGCCACGGCGTCGAGGCGACCGGCGTCGACAGCCTGAGATATTCGCCATCGCTGCCGCCCGGCGTGATCGCATGCACTATGGACACGTCGGCGCTCAAGGGTTCCCTCCGCGTGATCGGCAGCGGCACCAGCGGCGCGTCGCCGAACTGCTGGCTGTCCCGGATTTCGGCAAGGGAGGCGCCGGCAAGCGGCGCCGTCGTCATGAAGCGCCAGGACGGCACGCTGGTGATCAGCACGACGCCATGCTCGTCGCTGACATAGGCCGGCCGGTTGGCCTCGTGCCAGTCGGCCTCGAGCTGGTCGAACTCCATCTTGACGACAACGACGCCAAGCGGTGCCGAGGCGCTGCCGACACGGCGCGAGATGTAGAGGCCGGGGCGCTTGCTGACATTGCCGAGCGCGAAATACTCGGCGGTTCCCGTCTGCATGGCGCGGGAGAAATAGGCGCGGAAGCCGTAGTCGTTGCCGACGAAGCTGGTCGGCTCGCGCCAGTTGCTCGACGCGACCGCCAGGCCGTCCGTGCCGGTGACGTAGAGCACCGACGCCTTGGTGCCGGACACCAGCCCTTCGAGCTTGCGGTTGAGCACGTCGATCGCGGCATTGGTGCGCGCGGTCAGCGCGTCATGCACCTGCTGGTCCTCAGACAGAAGCAGCGGCAGCGCGCGCGGGTTTTCCAGCACGGCGCGGAGCAGCGCCACCTTCAGGTTGGCGTCGGTGCGCCCCTGCGCGGCAAGCGCGTCGACCTCGACCGCGCGGCCATAAAGGCCGGCGCCGTAGAGCGCCGCGGCGATGATGGCGAGGGCCACGCCGGCAAACAGCAGCCACGCTCGGCGCGCCCTTTTGCCGAGCTGCTCGGGCGTTGGAGAAAGGCCGGCAATGGCGCCGGCTGCGGGGCGCTGCAGCATCGCCCATCTGTGCATGATTTCGCACAAAACACAATTCGACCCATGCGGATGGCCGCACGCCGCCGCCAGACCGGGCGGCCAGCGGCTCGAAAAAAACCAACAAAATCAAAGTAAGTCCGCGCCGACGGAAACTGGCACGCGGGTTGCAAAGACGGAATCGGCAGCCGCGAGGCTGTTGGAGGTCAAATGCCCCGGGAGGTCGAGCCTTTCGATCGGGGCGCAACGGAGGACGTCATGCAGACAGCATTCGCTGCCGCCGAGCCGCGCGGCAAGATACCCTTTTATCGGCATCTCTATGTGCAAGTCCTGGCGGCTATCGCCGCCGGCATTCTGCTCGGCCATTTCTATCCCGACATCGGCGCGTCGCTGAAGCCGCTCGGCGACGCCTTCATCAAGCTGGTCAAGATGGTGATCGCGCCGGTGATCTTCCTGACCGTGGCGACCGGCATTGCCGGCGTCTCCGACCTGCACAAGGTCGGCCGGGTCGCCGGCAAGGCGATGATCTACTTCCTGTTCTTCTCGACGCTGGCGCTGGTCGTCGGCCTCGTCGTCTCCAATGTCGTCCAGCCCGGCGCCGGCATGCACATCAATCCGGCGACGCTCGACGCCAGCAAGGTGTCGACCTTCACCGAGAAGGCGCATGACACGACCATCGTCGGCTTCCTGATGAACATCATTCCCGACACCATCACTGGCGCCTTCGCGCAGGGCGATATCCTGCAGGTGTTGTTCTTCTCGGTGTTGTTCGGCGTCGCGCTGGCCCTGGTCGGCGATCGCGGTCGTCCGGTGGTCGACTTCCTGCAGGCGCTCACCGCGCCGATCTTCCGCCTCGTCGCCATCCTGATGAAGGCCGCCCCCATCGGCGCCTTCGGCGCCATGGCTTTCACCGTCGGCAAATACGGCATCGGCGCGATCGCCAACCTCGCCTTCCTGATCGGCACCTTCTACCTGACGTCGCTGCTCTTCGTGCTGGTCGTGCTCGGCGCGGTGGCATGGTACAACGGCTTCTCGATCCTGGCGCTGATCCGCTACATCAAGGAAGAGCTGCTGCTGGTGCTCGGCACCTCGTCCTCGGAAGCCGCCCTGCCTGGCCTGATGGCCAAGATGGAGCGCGCTGGCTGCAACCGGTCGGTGGTCGGCCTGGTCATCCCGACCGGCTATTCCTTCAACCTCGACGGCACCAACATCTACATGACGCTGGCCGCGCTGTTCATCGCTCAGGCCACCGACACACCGCTCACCTTCGGCGACCAGATCCTGCTGCTGCTGGTGGCCATGCTGAGCTCCAAGGGTGCCGCCGGCATCACCGGCGCCGGCTTCATCACGCTGGCCGCCACGCTCTCGGTCGTGCCTTCGGTGCCGGTCGCCGGCATGGCGCTGATCCTCGGTGTCGACCGCTTCATGTCGGAATGCCGGGCGCTGACCAACTTCGTCGGCAACGCCGTGGCCACCATCGTCGTGGCGCGCTGGGAAGGCGAGCTCGACCAGACGCAATTCGCCGCCGCCATGGCTGGCCAGTTGCCGGAAGAAGCCGACTTGGCGCTGTCGGGCGGTCTCCAGCCAGCCTGACCCCGTCAGGCGCCTCCCAAGCATGGAGAGGCCGCGGCCGGTAAAACCGGTCGCGGCCTGTTCTTTTTGCCGGTCGCCGCATAGGCTGGCGCGGGCTGGTCGTCCGGCCTTGTCACCAGCGCCGAGGGGCCGGCAATGAGCAGCAAATTTCCCGAGATCTACCTGATCCGCCATGGCGAAACCGAATGGAGCGCCTCGGGCAAGCACACCGGTCGCACCGACATTCCGCTGACGGCGAAGGGTGAGGAGACCGCCCGCGGCCTCACCGATCGCCTCAAGGGCCTGTCCTTCCAGGCGGTGTGGTCGAGCCCTTCGCAGCGTGCCTTCGACACCTGCCAACTTGCCGGCTTCGGGGAAAGTGCTGTGAAGAACCCGGACCTCCAGGAATGGGACTACGGCGCCTATGAAGGCGTGACGACGAAGGAGATTGTCGCCGGTCGCCCCGGCTGGAACGTGTTTCGCGACGGCTGTCCCGGCGGCGAGCAGGCCGCCGATGTCGGCGCCAGGGCCGATGCCATCATCGCCGGGCTCCGCGTTGTCGCTGGCAATGTCCTGATCTTTTCGAGCGCGCATTTCCTGCGCG
>NZ_RZOT01000511.1:0-4516 GCF_003999085.1 Mesorhizobium sp. M4A.F.Ca.ET.090.04.2.1 | reverse complement strand
TCGGACTCGGTCGAGGTTTCGTCGAAGGCGACGCCGATATGGTCGGCGTCGATGACGCGCACGAGCCGGCCGGTCTTCTCGGCGGCGGCGGCGATCGCCGAGCGCATCCACGGGCTCGCCGGGCGCCTGGCCGCCGGCCTCACGGCATCGGGCGTTGCCGTGCTCGGCGCCAGCCGTTTCGACACGGTAATGGTCGAAGTGCGGGGCAAGGCCAAGGCGATCGCCGCCGCCGCCGAGAAGACCGGCCGGCTCGTGCGCGTCATCGACGCCGACCATATCGGCGTCGCCTTCGACGAAACCTCGACCGAGTCCGACCTCGAGGCGATCGCCGGCCTCTTCAGCGCCAAGGCCCCCGCGGCGGCCGACCAAACCGTGCCTGGAAAACCGCGCGGCAAGGAATTCCTGACCCAGCCGGTCTTCCACGAGAACCATTCCGAGACGGACATGATGCGCTTCCTGCGCCGGCTGGCCGACAAGGACCTGGCGCTCGACCGCGCCATGATCCCGCTGGGATCCTGCACCATGAAGCTCAACGCCGCCGCCGAGATGATGCCGGTGAGCTGGCCGAGCGTCGCCAACCTGCATCCCTTCGCGCCGGCCAGCCATTCAGCCGGCTATCGCGCCATGGTCGGCGAGCTGGAAGGCTGGCTGTCGGAAATCACCGGCTTCGATGCGGTCAGCCTGCAGCCCAATGCCGGCAGCCAGGGCGAATATGCCGGCCTGCTCGCCATCCGCGCCTACCACCGCTCGCGCGGCGAGGGTCATCGCACCGTCTGCCTGATCCCGTCCTCCGCGCATGGCACCAATCCCGCGAGCGCAGCGATGGCGGGAATGAGTGTCGTCGTCGTGCGCTGTTCCGAGGACGGCAATATCGACATGGACGACATGAGGGCCAAGGCCAACGAGCATTCCAAGAATCTCGCGGCGCTGATGTTCACCTACCCCTCGACGCATGGCGTCTACGAGGAAGGCGCGCGCCACCTCTGCGCGCTCATCCATGAGCATGGCGGCCAGGTCTATTTCGACGGCGCCAACCTCAACGCCCTGGTCGGCCTCGCCCGACCAGGCGACATCGGCGCCGACGTCTGCCACATGAACCTGCACAAGACCTTCTGCATTCCGCATGGCGGCGGCGGTCCGGGTGTCGGCCCGATCGGCGTCAAGGCGCATCTGAAGCCCTATCTGCCGGGCCATGTCACGGAAGGGTCGGCGCATGCCGTGTCGGCAGCGCCGTTCGGCAGCGCATCCATCCTGCCGATCACCTGGATGTACATCCGCATGATGGGCGCCTCTGGCCTCAAGCAGGCCACGGAGACGGCCATCATCTCGGCCAACTATGTGGCGACACGGCTCGCGCCGCATTTCCCGCTCCTCTACAAGGGCAGGCACGATCGCATCGCGCATGAATGCATCCTCGACACGCGCGTGCTCAAGGAGAGCGCCGGCATCAGCGTCGACGATATTGCCAAGCGGCTGATCGACTATGGCTTCCATGCGCCGACCATGTCGTTCCCGGTCGCCGGCACGCTGATGGTCGAGCCGACCGAGTCCGAGCCCAAGCGCGAGCTCGACCGTTTCTGCGAGGCGATGATTGCCATCGCCGGCGAGGCGGCCAAGGTGGCGAAGGGCGAGTGGCCGCTCAACGATAACCCGCTTGTCAACGCGCCGCACACCGCGGCGGAAGCGCTGGCCGGCAGCTGGACGCATCCCTATTCGCGTCTGGAAGCGGCCTATCCCGCAGGCGATGCCGACACGTCGGCCAAATATTGGCCGCCGGTGTCGCGCATCGACAATGTCGCCGGCGATCGCAACCTCGTCTGCTCCTGCCCGCCGCTGTCGGAATATCTGGGCGCTGCCGAGTAGCGCTCGGTAGCGATCAAGCGGAACGCAAGGCCGGCCCGTCGGCCTTGCTCACCTTGTCCAGGACAAGAACGCAGTTCCGTCCGGCATGCTTGGCCGCGTAGAGTGCCTTGTCCGCCTCGGCCAGCACATCGTCGAGGCTGCTGCCTTCGGCCTTGCCGAAGCCGATGCCGCCGCTGACAGTGCTGCGCAGCGGGCCGCGCGGGGTTGGCACCACCTCGGCGCCGAAGGCGACGCCGATCTTGCTGGCAAGATCGAAGGCCTTGTCTTCGGTCATGCGCGACATGACCAGCGCGAATTCCTCGCCGCCAAGGCGGAAGGCGTCGACGCCGCTCCTGCCGTACTTCCTGATGATCGCGGCGAAGCGGCACAGAACCTTGTCGCCGACCGGATGGCCGAACAGGTCGTTCGTCCTCTTGAAATGGTCGAGGTCGAACATCACCACCGCCATGAACGGTCCGAAGGCGCGCTCGCCATAGAGCGAGTTCAGCGCCCGCCGGTTCATCAGCCCCGTCAGTGGATCGGTCAGGGTCTCGGCCTTCAATTCGATCTGCGCCTGCAAGTGGTGCAGCGAAAGCGTCAGCGCGCCGAGACCGGTCATGCAGGCGACCGCAACGACGGAATTCAGCCGTTCGGCCCAATTGTTGGGTGCCAAGCCAAGCACCCACTGTCCACGGATCGCCAGCACCAACCCACACAGTGCGAAGGACACCGCACAGGTGCCGCTGAGGAATGAGACGACCAGCAGGATCCGGCGATCATGACCGCCGCCCTTGATCCAAAACATCACACCGATCACGACGAGCAACGCCGTGACAGTCGCATAGGTGAGGATGAAGCCGATACCGTCAAAACCGAAATAGGTGACGGCGGCGCAAACGGTCATTGCTAGCAGGGTCGGCACAATCACGCGCTTGTAGCCGGGCACGCTGAGATACTGCATGGACGACAGGCAGATCACCAAAAAACCCAGGTTGAGCAGCGCAAGGGTAGCCTGGCACAGCAAAGGGCCGGGCTCCTTTGTGTACTGCCAGAACAGCACGACATGCGCGACAAGCACGAGCATGCCGCACGCCACCGTCAGCACGAAGTGCGCCCGCGGCGCGGTGAACCAGATCGCAAACAGCGTGATGCTGAGGCACGAGCCCGACAGCGCCGCCGCGAGCAGGAGCGAACTAAAATCCAACATTCTTGAGCGCAGCCTCTTGGGAGACGTCGGTTGCATCCCCATTCTAGGTTAACGACGGCCCGCCGACACCGTTTTCAGCTAACCTTTCGACGCAACCTTCGGACAAGGTTTACAAAGCGTCCACTACTATGAAGGGCACGCGCGAAGACTAGAGACGTTCTGGTTTATATTGAAACAGTTCTGTCGACGATCGCGACGCGACCCGTGCGAAAGAGGCCGCATGCCCGATGTTGTGCATCGCGCATGCGGCTGACAAAGCGGCGTCCGCCAGCAGGAAGCCGCATCCGTCGAATTGTCTTTTGCAAATCGACAAACAGGAAATAGTGCCGGTTGAAATTGTCTCGTCTCGCAGCGACTAAGTCGATTCGGGCGGAACGATTCAGTCTAGGCGCGAAAGCCCTCTAGCTCTTGTTCAGCAGCGCGAGGTTGGCGTCGACCACGGTCGGATCGGCCATGTGGGCCTTGGCCTCGAGCAGCAAAACCCTTGCCTTCGTCCTGTTGCCGCGCAGCAGTTGCGAATATCCCATGTTGTTGACGATCTGCGGCTTGCGGCCGGCGACCTTCAAGAGCTGGTCATAGGCGCGGTCGGCGAAGTCGAAACGGCCGAGCTCGTCATAGGAAGCGGCCAGCCCCATCCAGGCTTCGGCATTGTCGGCCTTGAGCTCGACGGCCTTGCGGAAATGCTTTTCGGCAAGGCCGTAATTCGCCTCGCGGAACTGCGCCTTGCCCTCCGCCAGGTCGGAAGCGCTGACATCCTTGGACGCTGGCTGGATCGCGGTGGTCTTGGTCGTGTCGACGCTGTTACTGCTGGTCGTGCAACCGGTGATCATCAAGACGGCTGCCAATGCGGCCATTGCCGCGGGATGTCTGTGACGCATGCCCCTGCCCCATCGCCCGATTTGCCGGGTCGTTCTTCAGGGAGCACTGTACACAGCAGCGATTAAGCTTCGGTGCTGAAATGCCCCTAAATTTCGGTTGCGCGCAAAGGATGCGTTAACCAGCGTTGCCGTGGGTTCAGTGCGCGGTCGTCATCTTTACGATGATCGGGATGATGGCGATCATCAGCACCACCGGCAGGATGCATACCGTCACCGGCACCGACATCTTGGCTGGCAGGGCATGCGCCTTCTCCTCGGCCAGCGACATGCGCTTGTGCCGCATCTCGTCGGAAAAGACGCGCAACGCCCCCGACAGGCTGGTGCCCAGTTCCTTGGACTGCTGCAGCAGCGTCGCGAAGGAGCGCACCTCATCGAGGCTGAGACGATCGGCGAGCGCCTTGAGCGCATCGTCGAGGCTGCGCCCGGCCCTGAGCTCCAGCGATACCAGCTGCAGGTTCATGCTGAGCGAAGGATAGGTCTTGGCGAGCTCCTTGGAGACGCGCTCGATGCCGGCCTCCATGCTCATGCCGGCGTCGGAGCAGACGATCATCAGGTCCATGAAGTCGGGAAAGCCGTTGCGGTATTCGCG
>NZ_RZOT01000510.1:0-4518 GCF_003999085.1 Mesorhizobium sp. M4A.F.Ca.ET.090.04.2.1 | reverse complement strand
GTTCAAGGGCCACCCCTACATCAAGTCGGCGCTCGACATGGCCTGCTGGGACCTCGCGGCGCGCGCCGCCGATGTGCCGCTGGTGACCATGCTCGGCGGCCGCGAGAGCGAGACGGCGGAACTCTACAGGGTCGTCACGCACGGTACGCTCGATCAAATGGCCGCGCTTGCCAGGCGCATCGTCGCCGAGGGCTACCACCGGCTGCAGGTCAAGGTGGGCGGCAATGTCCGCGACGATATCGAGCGCGTGACGGTGGTCGCTGCCGCCGTGCCGAAGGGCACGGTCATTTTCTGCGACGCCAACGCCGGCTGGACGCCTTATCAGGCGCGCCAGTTCGCCGACGCCACGCGTGGCATCGACTACACGTTCGAGCAGCCCTGCACGACGCTCGACGAGAACATGTCGGTGCGCCGCATGCTCGACAAGCCGATGGTGCTGGACGAATCCGTCACCTCGCTGGAGGAGATGCTGGAAATTCACCGCAGGGGTGCCGCCGACGGGCTGACGCTGAAGATCTCGCGACTGGGCGGCGTCACCAGGACGCGTCAGATCCGCGACGTTGCCGTCGACCTTGGCTTCATGATCACGGTCGAGGACACCGGCGGCGCCGAGATCGATACGGCTGCGATGGCGCATCTGTCGCTGTCGACGCCGGAAGAGCGCCGCCTGCACGCAATCGCCTTCCACGAATGGGTGACGGTGCGCACCGCCTCGAACAAGCCGCCGGTCACGGGAAGCCGCATGGGCATTCCCGACGGGCCCGGCCTCGGCATCGACGTGGTGCCGGATCTGCTCGGCAAACCGTTCTTCGAGATCGGCGGCTGAAGATGAATATCCGCCGCATATCGGCAACGCCGATCAACCTGCGGCTGGAAGCGCCCTATCAGTGGGTATTCGGCGAGCTCGACGGCTTCTCGCCGACCATCGTCGAGGTCGAGACCGAGGATGGTCTCGTCGGCCTCGGCGAGGCGCCGACGCCTGGCGGCGGCCGCCGTCGTCAACGATGTGCTTGCGCCACGCCTCGTTGGCCGCGACGCCTTCGACATCGCAGGCGCCGAGCAAGCCTGCCTGCCCTTCTGGACCGGGGTGCAGTCGATCAACGACCGCACCCGCATCATCCTCGACGGTGAGCAGGTGGCCGATTCACGGCGCGGCGTGTTCCTGTTCGAGACCGGCCATCCGGTGCGCCACTATCTGCCGATCTCGGACAGCAGGCTCGATATGTTTGCGCCCAGCCGCTACATCTCGCGCTGCCCCTACAAGGGCATCTCCAACTATTACCATGTGACGACCAGCACCAGGCGGCACGAGAACCTCGTCTGGTACTATCCCGAGCCGGTGCACGAGGCCGAACGCATCAAGGGGCTGGTCTGCTTCCACCACGAACTGGTCGACAAGATCCTGGTCGACGGCGTCGAAATCCCGAAAGAGGCTACAGCGGCGTCCGACGGGTATTTCTGAGCGGCGAATCTTGCGTCATCCGTCGCGGGCGAAGCAACGTAGCGGGATGAAACAATCACCGCCTCGATCCTTCGCGCCCCCTCTGTCCTGCCGGACATCTCCCCCTTGGGGGGAGATTGGCAGCTTGGGCGCCCCGCTCAGTCCTGCAAGGTTGAGCATTAGCGAAGGCGCAGCGACGGCTGATCTCCCCCCTTGTGGGGAGATGTCCGGCAGGACAGAGGGCGAGGACCCGTCGACAGCGAATTGATTCCCCCCGGCAACGCCGAAATGTCGGTTGAAATATTTTTCAAATAGAAATAGGAATGTTCAAAAGATCATTTCGGCGCAGCGGCGCGCCAAGGACCGGAGGAAGCGACATGTCCCATCCGCAATTCGCAGCGGAGCTCCTGCAGCGCGCTGAAAAGCACGGGCCGATCACCATCGGCCTGGCCGGCGCCGGGCAGATGGGGACGGACATCGTCGTCCAGGTCGCGCTGATGCCGGGCATGCGCATCGGCGCCATTTCCGAGGTCCGGCCGCAGGCGGCGATCGACGCCGCTCTGCTTGCCGGCCATGACCGCGCTGACATCGTCCAGGCGCCCAACGCCGCGGCCATCGACCGCGCCATCGAGGCCGGCAAGATCGCCGTCACCGAGGATTTGCATGCGCTTGCCGCCGCCGGCCGCATCGACGTCATCATCGACGCCACCGGCAACCCCAACATCGGCACGCTGTTCGCCCTCGAAGTGATGAAGAACGGCAAGCACATCGTCATGCTCAATGTCGAGGCCGACATCACCATCGGCCGCTTCCTCAAGGATGAGGCGCGCAAGGCAGGCGTGGTCTACACCGGCGCCGCCGGCGACGAGCCCGCCTGCACGCTGGAGATCATCGGCTTCGCCAAGAGCCTCGGCTTCACAATAGTCGCCGCCGGCAAGGGCAAGAACAATCCGCTGAAGATCGACGCCATGCCGGCCGACTACGAGAAGGAGGCCAGCGAGCGCAACATGAACGCGCGCATGCTGGTCGAGTTCGTCGACGGCTCGAAGACGGCGATCGAGATGGTGGCGATCGCCAACGCCACCGGCCTGGTGCCGGACGTGCCGGGCATGCACGGCCCGACGGCGACACTCGAGGAACTGGCAGGGGTGCTCTGCCCGCGCGAGGACGGCGGCGTGCTGCACCGCAAGGGCGTGGTCGACTATTCGATCGGCAAGGGCGTGGCGCCCGGCGTCTTCTGCATCATCGAGACGAAGCATCCGCGCGTGCTGGAGCGCATGATCGACCTCAAGGTCGGCAAGGGCCCCTATTTCACGATCTTCCGCCCCTATCATCTGACCAGCCTGGAAGTGCCGCTCTCGGCGGCGCGCGCCGTGGTCTACAAGCGCGCCGACATGGAGCCGCTCGACCATCCGGTGGCGGAAGCCGTGGCGGTCGCCAAGAGCAACCTCGGCGCCGGCCAGTCGCTCGGCATGATCGGCGAGAACGACTATCGCGGCTTCGCCATGACATGGGAGGACGCGCGTGCCAGGGGCGCACTGCCGCTCGGGCTGGCCGAACGCGCCAAGGTGGTGAAGCCGGTGAAGGCCGGCGACTTCCTCACCTATGAAAACTGTGTACCCGACGATTCGATGGTGATAACCCAGATCCGCCGTCGTCTCGACCAGTCGGACGGACGGTTCGTCACAACGCCGCCTGATATTTTCGGATCCCCGCCTGATGGACGATGTCGTAATCGGGATCGACGCCTCGACGACGGCCGTGAAGGCGATCGCTTTCGCGCGGAACGGGGCGGAACTGTTCCAGGCGCGCGAAACCTACCCGCTGTCAAACCCGGCGCCCGGCCATTTCGAACAGGACGCCGAGCACTGGTGGACGGCGCTGCTTGCCGCGGTGAAGCAGGTCGCCGGCAAGGTCGGCGGCTCGCGCGTGGCGGCGATTTCCATCGCCCACCAGCGCGAGACGTTCACCCTGATCGACGCTGCCGGCAAGCCGCTCATCCCGGCGATCCTGTGGCTGGACGAGCGCGCCCGCCCGCAAGTGGCACGGCTTTCGGCCGAGCTCGGCCGCGAGGCGATCCGCGACTGGAGCGGCAAGCCGCCGGACCCGACGCCGGCGCTCTATGCGCTTGCCTGGCTTGCCGAACACCGGCCGCAGGCGCTCGGCCAGGCGGCGGCACTCGTCGACGTGCACGGGTTCTTCGTCCACCGGCTGACCGGACGGCTGGTGACCAGCACCGCGAGCGCCGATCCGCTCGGCCTGCTCGACATCAAGACCGGTACCTGGCATCCCCGCCTGGTCGAGGCCGCCGGGCTGCGGCCGGAGCATTTGCCGGAGCTGGTCGGGCCGGGAGAAATCTGCGGCGGCCTGAGCGAAAGCGCCGCCGCTCTGACCGGCCTGCAGGCCGGCACGCCCATCATCGCCGGCGCCGGCGACGGCCAGGCGATGGGCCTCGGCATGGGCGTCTACGGTCCCGGCAAGAGCTACCTCTCGCTGGGCTCCGGCGTCGTCAGCGGCAACTATGCCGGCGCGGTCGCGACATCGGATGCGTTCCGCACGCTGGTCTCACCGACCGGCTCCGGCTTCATGCTGGAGACGGTGCTGCGCTCGGGCATGCAGCTGGTCGACTGGATCGTGCGCACCACCGGTGCACCCTCCGCCGCCATCCTGGAGAAGGCCGCGATGGAGGTGCCCGCAGGCAGCGACGGCCTGCTGGTCATGCCGTACTGGGCCGGCGTCATGAGCCCGTACTGGGATGGTGCTGCGCGCGGCGCCATTGTCGGCCTGTCGCTCGACCATGAGCCAAGACATCTCTTCCGCGCGGTGCTGGAAGGCATCGCCTTCGAGCAGGCGATCGCCACCGCTGCGATGGAGGAGCGGACCGGCAAGGCAGAGGCGATGATCGCGGCTGGCGGCGGCGCCAATTCGACGCTGCTGATGCGGATCATGGCGAACGTGCTGGAACGGCCGCTCTCGGTTTCGCCGGTCAACGAGGCGGCCGCACTCGGCGCCGCCATGCTGGCGGCATCCGCCGTCGGATGGTTCGCTTCGCCGGAAGACGCGGCAATGGCAATGGC
>NZ_RZOT01000050.1:0-17115 GCF_003999085.1 Mesorhizobium sp. M4A.F.Ca.ET.090.04.2.1 | reverse complement strand
CATGAATCGGAAGGCCTTGGTGGAGATGTCGACATCGACCAGCTTCTGCAGCAGGTCGCGAGATTTCGGCCCGGCGATCGACAGGCCGACCAGTGTCTGGTCGAAGCGGTGGATGCGCACGGAGCCGTCCTTCGGCAGGTGCTTCTCGAACCAGCGCATATGGTATTTCTGCGCGGCCGACGAGCCCCAGATCATGAAGCGGTCCTCGCCTGACTTGGCGATGGTGAAGTCGCCGATCAGCTTGCCGAACTCGTTGACCATCGGGGTCAGCACGATGCGGCCAACCTTCGGCATGCGGTTGGTCATCAGCCGGTTGAGGAATTCCTCGGCTGACGGTCCGGAGACTTCGTATTTGGCGAAGTTGGCGATCTCGGTGACGCCGACCTTCTCACGCGTGGCGCGCACCTCCTCGCCGATCGGGCCGAAGTCGTTGGAGCGATGGAAGGAGACGATGTCCTTGGGCTCGGTACCCTTCGGGGCGAACCAGAGCGGGGTTTCCAAGCCCCACGAGTCGCCCATGACGGCGTTGTTGGCGAGCATGGTGTCGTAGAGCGGCGTCGTCTGCGCGGGGCGGGCGGCGGGCAACTCTTCGTTCGGGAAGCGGATCGAGAAGCGGCGCGAATAATTCTCGCGCACCTTGGCATTGGTGTACCGCAGGCTCGCCCATTCGCCGAAGCGGGCCACATCCATGCCCCAGACGTCGAAGCCCGGATCGCCATGCACCATCCAGTTGGAGAGCGCGAGGCCGACGCCGCCGCCCTGGCTGAAGCCGGCCATCACGGCGCAGGCGCACCAGAAATTGGTCAGGCCCTGCACCGGGCCTACCAGCGGGTTGCCGTCGAGCGCGAAGGTGAAGGGGCCATTGATGATCTGCTTGATGCCGGCCTTCTCGATGCCGGGGAAATGCTTGAAGCCGATCTCCAGCGACGGCGCGATGCGATCGATGTCGGGCTGCAAGAGTTCATGGCCGAAATCCCAGGGCGTGTTGACCGGCGACCACGGCTTGCAGGCCTTTTCATAGGTGCCGAGCAGGATGCCGTTGCGCTCCTGGCGGGTATAGATCTCGCCCTTGAAATCGAGCACGCCGATCATCTCGCGGCCAGTCGACTTGTTGAACTCCTCGACCTCCGGCATCGGCTCGGTGAGCAGGTACATATGCTCCATCGCCAGCACCGGCAGCTCGACGCCGACCATGCGGCCGATCTCGCGCGCCCACAGGCCACCGCAGTTGACGACGTGCTCGGCGTGGACCGTGCCCTGTTCGGTAACGACGTTCCAGGTGCCGTCCGGCTGCTGCGTCAGGTCGACGACACGGTTGCGCAGCACGATCTCAGCGCCAAGCTTCTTCGCCGCCTTCGAATAGGCGATGGTCGTGCCGGACGGGTCGAGATGGCCTTCGACCGGATCCCACATGGCGCCGACGAAGTTCTTGTCGTCCATCAGCGGGAACATCGCCTTGGCTTCCGACGGCGTGATCAGCTCGGTGTCCATGCCGAGATATCGGCCCTTGGCGTGGGCGAGCCGCAGAAAGTCCATGCGCTCAGGCGTATCCGCCATCATCACGCCGCCGGTGAGGTGCAGCGAGCAGGACTGGCCGGAAAGCTCCTCGATCTCCTTGTAGAGCTGCACCGTATAGGCCTGCAGCTTGGCGACGTTGGGGTCGCCGTTCAGCGTGTGAAAGCCGCCCGCCGCATGCCAGGAGGAGCCCGAGGTCAGTTCCGAACGCTCGATCAGCATGATGTCGGTCCAGCCGGCCTTGGCCAGATGGTAGAGCACCGAGCAGCCAACAACACCGCCGCCGATGACAACCGCTTTGACGTGAGATTTCATGAAGATAGGTCCGTGTTTGAAGAGATTGAATCATGTTTCGGCGCGCCGCCAGACATTGACCGGCGCACCGATTGGCGCGCAGAAAATCAAAAATCGGTCGGGGCGCCGCCTTCGGCGCGGCGTTTCTCGACGAAGTCGTTGAGTTCTTCGCGGGTCGCCGGGTCCATATAGGGTTCTTCGTAGGACGCCAGCCGCTCCTTCCAGACCCGGTTGGCCTTTTCGAGCGCCGTTGGCGAACCGGCTTCCGTCCAGCTTTCGAAATTGCGCCAGTCGGAGAGGATTGGCGAGTAGAAGGCGGTCTTGTAGCGGTCCTGCGTGTGCTGGGTGCCGAAGAAGTGGCCGCCCGGGCCGACCGACTGGATGGCGTCGAAGCCGAGCGCGTCCTCGGACAGGTCGAGCGGGGTCAGGAACTCGGCCACCATCTGCAGCAGGTCGATGTCGAGGATGGTCTTTTCGTAGGAGCAGCGCAGGCCGCCCTCGAGCCAGCCGGCCCCGTGCATCATCAGATTGCCGCCGCCCTGGATGGCGCCCCACAGCGAAAAGACGCTTTCGTAGGCGGCCTGTGCGTCGACCGTGTTGGCAGCGCAGGTGTTGGAGGTGCGGTAGGGGATGTTGTAGCGGCGGGCGAGCTGGCCGCCGACGAGCTGCGCCTTCATGTATTCGGGCGTGCCGAAGGCCGGCGCGCCCGACTTCATGTCGACATTGGAGGTGAAGCCGCCATAGCCGACCGGCGCGCCTGTCTTCACCATCTGCGCAAACGCGATGCCTGATAGCGCTTCCGCATTCTGCTGCACCAGCGCGCCGGCGATTGTGACAGGCGCCATCGCGCCCGACAGCGTGAACGGCGTGACGATGACGACCTGGCCTTTGCTCGACATCTGGATGATGCCTTCCATCATCGGCACGTCGAGCTTGAGTGGCGAGTTGGTGTTGATGATGGTGAAGACGGAAGGCTCTTCCAGCATCTGCTCATGGCTGACGCCGCGCGCGATCCTGGCGATCTCGATGCCGTCGACATTGCGCTCCTTGCCGAGCGAATAGACGTGGAACACCTTGTCGGTCAGCATGGCGAGGTCGCGGATGCATTCCAGGTGCCGGACCGAGGGGTGGATGTCGATCGGCTCGACCGGATAGCCGCCGGTGCAGTTGAGGATGTTGTGCATCTGCGCCAGGCGCAGGAAGTTGCGGTAGTCGGCCTGGTTGCCCGGCCGGCGGCCGCGGTCGAGATCGGAGCAGTTGGGCGCCGAGGCCATCATCGAGAGGATCACGTTGTTGCCGCCGAAGCGCACATTGTGCGCCGGGTTGCGGGCATGCAGCGTGAATTCCGACGGGCAGTGCGAGATCAATTCGAGGATTAGGTCGCTGTCGAAGCGCACCCGCTCGCTGCCCGCGGTCACATCAGCTCCATGTTCCTTCATGATGCGGCGCGCTTCGTCATGCAGCACGTCGACGCCGATCTCCTTCAAGACCCGCAGTGAAGCGAGGTGGATCGATTCCAATTCGTCGTCGGAAACCAGCCTGGTCGGCGTGAGCGGATTCCTCAGCTGCCGGAAGGGCGGCTGCTCGAACGCAGCCGAGCCGCCGGCGCGCTTGCCCGCGCGGCCACCACGGCGGGCGCGATCGGTTGCCAGTGCCGGTTCGGCGGGGGGGAGGGCAGCGGTCATGAAAAGCCTCATGGGATGCGAAAGTGAGCGGCATAATGGACCGCCGCCAATGCCGCCGGTAAGGAGGCGGCGACCACTAGGATTAGGGAAGCGACATGACGGAAGGGCATCCGATCGCCTGCCGTCCCGCAACGTGAAGCCTGTTACAGTTCCGTCTTTTACTTCCGCTATACTTGTGCGCCGAGCATCTCGAGGGGGTAGCGATGCCTGATGTCATCAAAGTGCGTGCGGCGACCAACAACGAGGTCGCGTTCCTGGCGTGGGATATTGACGGGATGATCCCGGGCTGCCTCGGCTTCGAGATCGTCCGCCTCTATCCCGACACCGGGGAGGAGCGCTGCCTGGCGGCGTGGGTGCCGTTCAAGGGACAGCGCAATCCAAGGTGGATACCCCAGGACACCGGCGTCTGGCCGGTGCAGAAGACCTTCTGGCGCGACCTCACGATGCGCCGGCGCCGCGACAGCATCGATCTGAGGCCGGAAGGCGAGATGATCGCCTATCGCGTGCGCCCGGTTGGCGACATGAAACCGGGACTCGAACCGGTGCCGGTGTGTCCGGACCAGGTGGTGGACGGCAAACCTGCCTATGCCGGAACGCCGCGGCCGCTCGGCTATCTCGGCCAGGGCGCCGTCAGCCCGCCGATCTTCCTCGGACAGATGTTCGGCAAGGCGCGGGTCGCCTTCACCAATGGTGTTTTGTCGACGCAGTGGATGTCGCGCGCACTGGCGGAAGCCGGCATCAAGGTCGGGCAGCGCGATAAGATCAGGGCGGAGCTGCAGAACCCGGCGAGCAAGATACGCGCCTATCTGCATGGAGATGTGCCTGATGTGCTGACCAGCCTGATGAAGCGGGCCAAGGCCGAAGGTGGCACCGTCAGGCTCGCGCTCTATGAGCTTGGCGACGACGAATTGTGCGACGCGATCGTCGCCGCCAAGGATGTCGTCGAGGTCATTCTTGCCAATTCGGGCAAAGACGACCAGACGAAGGCCTGGGATTTCGGTAACGCGCCGTTCAGGAAACGCCTGCGCGACGCTGGCGTCACGGTGACGGACCGCCTGTTCAACAACAACCATATCGGCCACAACAAGTTCGCCGTCTACCGCGATGCCCAGGGCAATCCACAGGCGGTGATGACCGGCAGCACCAACTGGACCTCGACCGGCATCTGCGGGCAATCCAACAACGCCTTCATCCGCGACGACCCGGCGATTGCGGAAGTGTTCAATGCCTATTGGGAGCGCATGAAGGCCGACGTCTTCCCACCGCCGGCGAGCGAAAGTGCCGCCGGACATGTGGCGCAAAAGCAGGGCGTGCCGTTTCGCGCGGAAAACCACATTTCGAACCCGCTGAACGGCGCCTCGGCACCGCTGGACGGCATGACGGTGTGGTTTTCGCCGAACGATCCCGAGCGTAGCAAGAAGGATATCTCGGTGCGCCCGGTCGACCTCGCGGACGTCTTCGCCCGCATCAAGGCGGCGAAGCGCGCGGTGCTCTTCCTCGTGTTCAATCCGTCGCGGCTCGGCGAGAACTCGATCGTTGACCAGGCGGTCGCGGCGGCGAATGCAGATCCGAAGCTGATCGTGCAGGGTGCGATCAGCGACGAGACCGCCATGCCCAACTATGTCGCGCCGACCAAGGATCCGGTGACTCACAAATCGAACAAGGACGGCAAGTCGCCCTTCGTCTATCCGGAGAAGGTCTGGGAGGCGCCGAACGTCTCGATCGTCAGGGCGGCAAACCTGACCGGCGCCACAGTCGCCCGCGATTTCCAGGCGGAGGTGCTGACCGTTGGCCACGCCATCGTGCACGACAAGATCGTCATCATCGATCCGATGGAGGACAATGCCACCGTCATCACCGGCAGCCACAACCTTGGCTACAAGGCGTCGTACGAAAATGACGAGAACCTGGTCATCGTCGAAGGCGACAAAACCTTTGCCGCCGCTTATGCGGTGCACATGCTCGACGTCTTCGACCATTACAAGTTCCGCGCCTGGCGCCGGACAATCGGAAAGGGGCCTTCGGCCGACGACGGGATTTCCATCGACGACAAGTGGCTGAAGCCCTATGCCGACGGCAAGAAGGGGGCGATCGCTCGCTATTTCCCGTAGCCTTTGTCCGCGTGCCTTCCATGCGCAGTGGCCGTTGGCCGGCAATGCCGCCTTCTCGCTGACGTCGGCGCCGGCGGCATTGTCGACCCGCCCGGCGGCGGGGCGCTGATGCAGGCAATCGGCCCGCTTGGCCTGCCGGCGGTGATCGTCGGGCTCGATGCGCTGCTGGTGGGTGTTGCGCTCTACAGGTCGGCCAGCCGCGAAGTTCCTGACAGGGTTTGGCTGGAGCAAGCGGTTTTCGCGGGCGAGGGGGTTACGGCTGTTCAGCCGAACCGCTAAGGCTGCCGGCGGAGGAATGGCCATGAGCGCTGCGGAAACGAACAGCGACGAGACAATGCAATGGGCGGCGATCACCGGCGTGATCGCGACCGTCTCGGTCTTCGCCATAGCGCAAGGTTTAAGCTACCCGCTGCTCAGCTTCATCCTGCAGCGCCAGGGCATCTCGCCGGCGATGATCGGCCTTTCGGCGGCGATGACGCCGATCGGCTTCATCCTGTCCTCGCCGATGATCCCGGCGCTGGCGCGCCGTTTCGGCCCAGGGCGGACAGCACTTACCTGCGCCGCGCTTTCCGCGCTCGCGCTGGCGCTGGTCGGCTGGACGCAGAACGTCTATCTGTGGTTCCCGCTGCGCTTCCTGATCGGCGTCGTCACCAACCCGCTCTATGTTCTCAGCGAAATCTGGGTGATCGCGCTGGCGCCACCGTCGCGCCGCGGCCGCGTCATGGGCGTATATTCGACTGTCATTTCGGCCGGCTTCGCCACAGGTCCGCTCTGCCTGCTTGCGGTCGGCACCGAGGGCTGGCCGCCATTCCTGGTCGGCATCTCCGCGTTTGTCTTCTGCGGCGGCTGCCTGGCGCTGGTGCTCGGGCGCCTGCCCAAGGTCGACGAGGCCGGACACCAGGTTTCGGTGATGGGCTTCATGCCAAAGGCATGGCTGCTGCTCGCCGCCGTGGTCGTGGCCGCCGGCTTCGAGCAGGCGGTGCTGGCGCTGCTGCCGGTCTACGGCACCCACTACGGCATTGCCGAGGCCAGCATGTCGGCGCTGCTGTCGGCGATGATCGCCGGCAACATCGCCATGCAGGTGCCGCTCGGCCTGCTGGCCGAACGGCTGACGGCGCGCCTGGTGCGATTCCTGTGCGTGGCGCTCACCGTGCTCGGCTGCGTGCTGTTGCCGCTGCTCATCGAGACGCCGTTGATCTGGCCCTGCGTGTTCATCTGGGGGGCTGTCTCCTACGGCATCTATACGATGTCGATCATCGAACTCGGCGAGCGCTTCACGGGCTCGGCGCTGGTCGCCGGCAATGCCGCCTTCTCGCTGATGTGGGGCGTCGGCGGCATCCTGGTGCCGCCGCTCACCGGCGGCGTCATGGATGCGATCGGCGCCTCCGGTCTGCCGATCACGCTCGGCACGATTTGCGCTGCGCTGGCGGTGGCGACCGTTTTACGCAGGCGTGTGGTGTGAACGAAAGGCCGCTTTCGTCGCGACAAGCTGTCGTTGCCATCTTGAATGTGGGCGTCCGTGAGGCGATGTAGGCGAAACCGCCTGACAATGCCTTCGGAGATCGCGCGTGACCCAATCGACGACAAAGAGCCAGACTGAACCGGCCGCCCACGATCCCTATCTCTGGCTGGAAGACCGCAGCAGCAAGGAGGCGCTCGACTGGGTGCACGCTCAGAACGGGGTCACCGTCGTCGAATTGCAGGGGGATCCCGGCTACCAGGCTTCGTTCGAAACCGCGCTCGACCTGATGACGGCCGAGGACAACATCCCGGTCGGAGCGGCAATCAACGGCCATGTGTACAATTTCTGGCAGGACAAGACCAACGTGCTGGGCCTGTGGCGCCGCACGACGGTCGCTTCCTACAAGACCGAAAAGCCCGAATGGGAGACGATCATCGATTTCGACGTGCTCTCGGCCAAAGAGGGCGTCAAATGGGTGTTCAGCGGTGCGAGCCGGCTTTACCCGGACTTCAACCGCTGCCTGGTGAGCATGTCGCCGGACGGCGGCGATGCCAGTGAAATGCGCGAATTCGACATCGCCGCGAAGTCCTTCGTCGAAGGCGGTTTTCGTGCGCCCGCCTCGAAGTCGGGTTTTTCCTGGCTGGACGAGGGCACCGTCATCGTCTCGGCGGCCTTCGAGGAGGACGACAAGACGCAGTCCGGCTATCCGCGCGTGGTCAAGCTGTGGAAGCGCGGCACCAGGCTTGAAGACGCCACGCCGATCTTCGAGGCCGACAAGCAGGATCTTGCGGCTGGCGGCGGGGTCGAGATCGACGGCAACAGGCGGCATCTGTTCCTGGCCCGCACCATCGACTTCTTCTCCTCGCACAGCTTCCTGCGGCTCGCTTCCGGCGAGAACCGACGCATCCCGCTGCCAGACGACGCGACCGACACCGCGATCTTCCACGGACAACTCGTCTTCGGCGTGCGCAGCCCGTGGACGGCGCCGGACGGCACGCGCTGCCTGCCCGATGGGCTTTACTCACTGGATTTCGGACGTTGGATCGACACCAGCGTGCTGGGACCGGTCGAAACCGTACTCGCGCCGGCGCCTCGCGTTTCGATCGCTGGGTTGGCCCGCACCGATCAGCGGCTGTTCATCAACCTGATGGACAATGTGCGCGGTAAAGTCGTCGCTTGCGACCGGACGGGAAAAAGCTGGTCGCTGAAGCCAGTCGGTCTGCCCGAAAACGGCAATGTTGGCATCAGCCATGCGGAGCATTTCGGCGCCAGTGTCTCGTTCTCCTTCACCGATTTCCTGACGCCGAGCTCGATCATCTGGTCGGACGACGACGGCGAGACGCTGAAGACAGTGAAGGCGCAGCCGGCGCGCTTCGATGCCTCGCCCTTCATCTCCGAACAGTTCGAGGCACGCTCGAGCGATGGCACGATGATCCCCTATTTCGTGGTCAGGCGGCGCGACCAGGGCGGACCGGTGCCGACGCTGCTCTACGGCTATGGCGGCTTCGAGGTGCCGCTTCTGCCGGGCTATGCCGGCGTGCGCGGCCGGCTCTGGCTGGAGAAGGGCAACGCCTATGTGCAAGCCAACATACGCGGCGGCGGCGAGTTCGGCCCGGCCTGGCACCAGGCGGCGCTCAAGGGTAACCGTCAGAACGCCTTCGACGATTTCGCCGCGGTGGCAGAGGATCTCGTCAAGCGCGGCATCACGACGGCGGCGCAGCTCGGGATCCAGGGTGGCTCAAACGGCGGCCTGCTGACCGGCACGTCACTGATCCAGCGTCCGGAACTGTTCGGGGCCGTCATCATCGACGTGCCGCTGCTCGACATGCTGCGCTACACTGAACTGCCGCCCGGGGCTTCGTGGATCGCCGAATATGGCGATCCCTCGAAGCCGGAAGAGGCGGCATGGCTGGCGGCCTACTCGCCCTATCAACATGTCAAAGTGGGTGGCGACTATCCGCCGGTTCTGCTGATGACCTCAACCGCGGACGACCGCGTCCATCCCGGCCATGCCCGCAAGATGGCGGCGCGCCTGCAGGAGGCCGGCCACGGCAGGACGCTGTTCTTCGAGGAAACGGAAGGCGGACATGGCGGGCGCGGCGATCGTCGTCCTCAAGCGGCGCAAACGGCGATGCGCTATGTCTTCCTGCAGCGGGCGCTGGAGCATCGGACGGAAAAGGGGAAACCGGTTTTCGGATAATCCGATGCACTTTCGAAAACCTGCCACGGCTTGAATTCAAGGCCAAGGGCGGCTTAAGGTGCCGCCATGGCTTGCACGAAGACATCAGGCGCCTTCGGGGTTGCGGTGACGCCGTCACCGCGCACGCTTCGTGCTGAGCTGCTCAGGCTTTGCGCCCGCATCGGCTATTCGCCGCCCGCCTGTCTCTGACGAATCCAGCCCCGGCATTTGCCGGATTGATTCCAGAGGAAAGATCAAATCCATGACCTATCAGAACTATTCGCTGAAGCAGCTTCAGCAGATCGACGCCGCGCATCACCTTCACCCGTTCACCGACCACAAGGAACTGCGCGAGATCGGCTCGCGCATCATCACCCGTGCCGACGGGCCGTTCATCTATGATGCCGAGGGCACCGAGATCCTCGACGGCATGGCCGGCCTGTGGTGCGTCAATGTCGGCTATGGCCGCAATGAGCTGGCCGAGGCCGGCTATGCCCAGATGAAGGAGCTGCCCTACTACAACTCCTTCTTCAAATGCTCGACGCCGACGCCTGTGCTGTTGTCGAAGAAGCTGGCGGAACTGGCGCCGAAGCACGTCGGCCAAGTGTTCTACGGCTCGTCCGGCTCGGAGGCCAACGACACGGCGCTCAGGCTCGTCCGTCACTACTGGGCGCTCGAGGGCAAGCCGGAGAAGAACCGCGTCATCTCGCGCAAGATGGGCTATCACGGTTCGACCATTGCCGGCACCTCGCTCGGCGGCATGGAGCCGATGCACAAGCAGCTCGGCGGCGCCGTTCCCAACATCGTCCATGTGATGATGCCCTATGCCTACGAACTCGCGCTGCCCGGCGAAAGCGACCATGATTTCGGCCTGCGCGCGGCCAAGGCCGTCGAGGACGCCATCCTCGAGGCCGGCGCCGACAAGGTGGCCGCCTTCATCGGCGAGCCGGTGATGGGTGCCGGCGGGGTGAAGATCCCGCCGCTGAGCTACTGGCCGGAAGTGCAACGCATCTGCCGCAAGTACGACGTGCTCCTGATGCTCGACGAGGTGATCACCGGCTATGGCCGCACCGGCGAATGGTTCGCGGCGCAGACCTTCGGCGTCGAGCCCGACACCATCACAACGGCCAAGGCGCTGACGTCCGGCTACCAGCCGCTGTCGGCGCTGCTGGTCGGCGACCGCATCAGTGCGACGCTGGTCGAGAAGGGCGGCGAGTTCTATCACGGCTACACCTATTCCGGTCACCCCGTGGCCTGCGCCGTGGCGCTGAAGAACCTCGAGATCATCGAGCGCGAAGGCCTGGTCGAGCGGGTCAGGAACGACACCGGTCCCTACTTCGCCCAGGTGCTGCAGGAGCGCATCGCCGGGCACAATCTGGTCGGCGAGGTGCGCTCGATCGGACTGATGGGGGCGATCGAGATCGTCAAGGACAAGGCGACGAAGGAGCGTTACCTGCCGTCGGGAAGTGCTGCCGTCGTCGTGCGCGACCATGCGATCGCCCAAGGCATGATGCTGCGCGCCACCGGCGACACGATGATCCTGTCGCCGCCGCTGATCTGGACGCGCGAGACGGTCGACATGGCCTGCGACCGCATCGCCAGGGCACTCGATCTCGCCGAAGCGGATTTGCGCAAGCGCTGAACGAAACAGCCGGGCGTCGCCAGCGACGGCGCCCGGCTTCTCTTGGGCGTTAGTCGCGATCGTGGACCAACGGCCGGGCCGTACTGCCGTGTCCCAGCCCAGGAAATGTGCTGAAAAGCCGGATGCCGTCTGACAGTATGCGCCAGGGTTCATGTGAACCAACGGCAATTTCATGCAAGGGCAGGCGTGTATGGTGAGTTCCTTTCGTGCGGTCGTGGTCGGTGGCGGCTGCGTGGGCACAGGCATTCTTTATGGCCTGGCGAAACGCGGCTGGACCGATGTGGCATTGCTGGAGAGGACGCAGCTTACCGCCGGCTCGACATGGCATGCCGCAGGGCTCATTCCGTCCTACGCGCGCAGCCGCAACGTCGGCCGCATGATCGCCAGGTCGATTGAGATCTATGAGGGCCTGGAAGCCGAGACGGGCCAGAGTGTCGGCTGGCACAAATGCGGCCAGCTGCGCATTGCCAACACGCGCGACCGGCTCGACGAGTACAAGAGCTATATGGATGTCGCTGAGGTCCAGGGTCTGCGGGCCCGGATCGTATCGCCGGCGGAGGCGCGCGAGATCTGGCCGCTGCTCGACAACAAGGACATGCTGGGTGCCCTTTACCACCCCGACGATGGCCACATTGCACCCGCGGATGTCACCCAGGCGATGGCCAAGGGCGCACGCGACCTCGGCGCGAAGGTCCATCTCGACACCGAAGTTGTTGGGTTCGAGCGGATGCCGGGCGGCGAGTGGAAGGTCAACACATCGCGCGGCGACATCCTCTGCGAGCACGTCATCCTTGCTACGGGCAACTATGCGCGCCAGACCGGCGCCATGCTGGGTCTGGACATTCCGGCGATCCCGATCGTCCATCAGTACTGGATCACCGAGGCGGTTCCAGAGATTGTGGAGCGCAAACGGCTGGGCCTACCGGAAATGCCGATCCTCAGGGACGAGGGCTACGAGGGCTATCTGCGCGAAGAGGGGGATGGGCTGCTGTTCGGTCCCTATGAGCGCACGGAACAGCTCAAGCTGTTCGCCGAAAACGGCGTCCCGGAATGGTTCGGCGCCGATTTGCTCGATGAGGATTTCGACGCTGTTTCCTGGAACTGGGAGCGTGCCAGCGAATTGGTCCCCGCGCTGGGGCGCGCGGGCATCAAGCGGAATGTGCGGGGACCTTTCCAGATGACGGCCGATGAACTGCCGCTGATGGGACAGGCCTGGGGCCTTGAGAATGTCTGGCTCGCCGAAGGCGTGCCAGGGGGCATCCTCTGGGGCGGAGCTATCGGCTATTACCTTTCCGAGCGGATCGTGGAGGGCGGCAACAGCATCGATACGGCGGAGCTCGATCCCCGCCGCTTTGGCCACTATGCCAACAAGAACTGGACCCGGGCAAAAGTCAGGGAAGCCTGGGGTACGCACGCGGTACAGCACTATCCAGGCCAGGACATGCCGGCGGCGCGACCACAGAAAACGGCACCGTCCTACGATCGCCTGAGCCAGCTCGGCGCGGTATGGGACGTGTTGAACGGCTGGGAGATGCCGAGCTGGTTCGCGCCCGCGGGTGTCGAAGCGCGAAACATCTATGGCTGGCGCTGGACCCCCAAAGGCAACCACGTCGCCGAGGAAGTCCAGGCCGTCCGTCAGGCCGTGGGGCTGGTCGAGATGACGCCGATGACCAAGTTCGAGGTCAGCGGCCCAGGCACCGAGGCCTGGCTCGACGGAATCCTTGCCAACAA
This sequence comes from Mesorhizobium sp. M4A.F.Ca.ET.090.04.2.1, assembly GCF_003999085.1. Taxonomy (NCBI): domain Bacteria; kingdom Pseudomonadati; phylum Pseudomonadota; class Alphaproteobacteria; order Hyphomicrobiales; family Phyllobacteriaceae; genus Mesorhizobium; species Mesorhizobium sp. M4A.F.Ca.ET.090.04.2.1. Next base: position 4,496 of record NZ_RZOT01000050.1, on the reverse strand, counting down.
GCTGCCTCGTCCCGGTCGTGTCGCCCTTGCCCATCACCTGACGCGGGCCGGTGGCGTGCAGGCCGAGTATGTGGTGGCGCGGCTGCAGAACGGTCTGTTCTACCTCATATCGACGCCGCGCGCCGAGCGCTGCAATTTTGACGACTTGAGCCGGCTGCTGCCGCAGAGCGGCAACGTGCAGCTTCGCAATGTCACCGACGATCGCGGCAGCTTCACAATCGTTGGACCGAAGGCGCGGGAGGTATTGCAGCCGCTGACGGAAGTCGATCTCTCCAACGAGGCCTTCCCATGGTTCAGCGTGCGGTCCGGGACCGTCGGCCTGGCCAGCGACGTGCGCCTGCTGCGCGTCAACTACTCAGGCGAACTGGGATGGGAGCTCTATCATCCGCTCTGTTATCAGCGGCATCTGCTGGACGCGCTTCTGGCGTCGGGCGAGGCGCACGGGCTCAGACCGGTTGGACTTCAAGCACTGGAGTCCCTGCGTCTCGACAAGTCCTACCGGGCCATGTACCGCGACATGAATCCCGAACTGTCGGCCTGGGAAAGCGGTCTTGACCGCTTCGTCAGCCTCGACAAGGGGGACTTCATCGGCCGGGCGGCGCTGGTCGCGAAACAGAAGCAGGGGACGGGACGCCGGATCGCCACTCTGTCGATCGATACCGACGGTGCCAGCGCTTTCGCCTTCGAGGGTGTTTACCGCGATGGCGAGCTCGTCGGCCATGTCACCTCGGCAGGCTATTCCTATAGTTTTTGTCACGACATCGCACTTGCGCTGCTGCCTCTCGAACTCGCCGCGCCCGGCACCGAACTGGAAGTTTCAATCCTTGGCGAGCGCCGCTCGGCAAAGGTGATTGCCGACTCGCCCTACGATCCGGAAGGTCTGCGCGGGCGCATGTAAGCATCCCCGGGCAGGAATGTCGGACTGATAGGCGATCCCAAGATCGCCGTACGCCGGGCTCTGGCAACGAAGACCACGCGCTAATTCCGACCGCGGCAATCGAAATACAGGCGGTGCAAAACGCAAAAACCGCGTCCCATCGGGAACGCGGCTTTGCCAGATACGCATGGCGTTTCGCTACAAGCGACTTGCGAAACTTACGGGCTCCGGTACGCGAGACCTGATCCGGAGCGCCGGGCGGATGCGATATGTCCGCCTCGCAGTCCGTTTTATAGGCACATCGTTACCGGCCGGTTATCGAGACCTTAAGCAAATCTAAATTTGCCGGTTTCTGACCGAAAAAACTCGCTAATAAGCCTGTGAAAGCAGGGCGTTATGCCTGATTGCCGCGTAGGAAATTTATAATGCCGGAAAAATCGGCGCCGGCATTTCCCTGCGCGTTGAACAGCGCGTAGAGCTGCGTCGCCCCGGCCCCGAGCGGCGTCACCGCGCCGGCGCCTTGCGCTGCCTCCTGCGACAGCTTCAAATCCTTCAGCATGAGGGCGGCGGCGAAGCCCGGCTTGTAGTCGCGGTTGGCGGGCGAGGCCGGCACCGGCCCTGGCACCGGGCAATATGTGGTGAGTGACCAGCATTGGCCCGACGAGGTCGAGGCGACGTCGAACAGCGCCTGGTGCGACAGTCCGAGCTTTTCCGCCAGCACGAAGGCTTCGGCGACGCCGATCATCGAGATGCCGAGGATCATGTTGTTGCAGATCTTGGCCGCCTGTCCGGCGCCGTCGTCGCCGCAATGGACGATGCGGCCAGCCATCGGCTTCAGGGCCGGCTCGGCCTTGGCGAAGGCGTCCTTCGAGCCGCCGGCCATAAAGGTCAACGTGCCGGCGGTGGCGCCGCCTGTGCCGCCCGAGACCGGCGCGTCGATCGACAGCAGGCCGTGCTTGCTGGCGATAGCGTGGGCCTTGCGCGCCGATTCGACGTCGATGGTGGAAGAGTCGATGAACAGCGCGCCTTTCTTCGCCTTGGGCGCGATGTCCTCATAGACCGACAGCACATGCTTGCCGGCAGGCAGCATGGTTATGACGACATCGGCGTCCTTCACCGCGGCAGGGGCGTTGGCCATGACGGTCACGCCGTGCTCCTTGGCGACGGTGAGGTTCTCCGGCACCAGGTCGAAGCCGTGCACAGAATGCCCGGCCTTGACCAGGTTGGCGGCCATCGGATTGCCCATATTACCCAAGCCGATGAAGGCGATGGTTGCCATCGTTTTTCTCCCGAAATTGTCTGGTTCAGCGCCCGATCAGCGCGCGTGCGATGATGACGCGCATGATCTCGTTAGTGCCTTCGAGGATCTGGTGGACGCGCAGGTCGCGCACCAGTTTCTCGACGCCGTAATCGTGTAGATAGCCATAGCCGCCATGCAACTGCAGCGCCTCGTTGGCGACGTCGAAGCCGACATCGGTGACGAAGCGCTTGGCCATCGCCGACCATTTGCCGGCGTCGGGCGCCTTGCGGTCGAGCTTCGAAGCGGCGGCGTAGAGGAAGATGCGCGCCGCCTGCAACTCGGTCTCCATGTCGGCCAGCCTGAACTGCAGCGCCTGGAACTGGTTGATCTTCGAGCCGAAGGCCTTGCGCTCGCCTGTATAGGATAAAGCCTTGTCGAGCGCCGACTGCGCGCCGCCGAGCGAGCAGGCGGCGATGTTCAGCCGGCCGCCGTCGAGGCCGGCCATGGCGATGCCGAAGCCTGCGCCTTCCGTGGCGAGCAGGTTCTCGACCGGCACCTTGCAATCCTCGAAGATGACCTGGCGGGTCGACTGCATGTGCCAGCCCATCTTGTGCTCGTTGGCGCCGAAGGAGAGGCCTGGTGCATCCTTGGGCACGACGAAGGTCGAGATGCCTTTCGGTCCGTCGGCACCGGTGCGGGCCATGACGACATAGAGGTCGCTGTCGCCGGCGCCGGAGATGAACTGCTTGGCGCCGTTGAGCACATAGTCGCCGCCGCTTTTCACCGCGCGCGTCTTCAGCGCCGCGGCATCCGAGCCGGAGCCCGGCTCGGTCAGGCAATAGCTCGCCAGCCATTCCATCGAGGTCAGCATCGGCAAGAAACGCTGGCGCTGCTCCTCGCTGCCGAAGCGGTCGATCATCGACGCCGCCATGTTGTGGATCGAGATGAAGGATGAAAATGCCGGGTCGGCGCGGGCGAGCGCCTCGAAGATCAGCACGGCATCGAGCCGCCCGAGGGCCGAACCGCCAACGTCGTCGCGGACATAGATGCCGCCGAGGCCGAGCGGCCCGGTTTCGCGAATCACGTCGGCCGGGAAATGTTTCGCACGGTCCCAGTCGAGCGCGTTCGGTGCGACACGGTCGGCGGCGAAGGCCTCGGCCATCTCTTGGATGGCGCGCTGCTCCTCGGTGAGTTCGAATTGGCTGGTGCTCGCATCGACCGCGGCGTCCATGGCGTGCTCCCTGTCGTTTTAGGCCTTCTGGCCTGTCGTTTTTGGCTTTGCGCGCCAGTCAATCTAGACCAATGATGCCGCCGCGCAACCCGCCCGGTCGCGGAGCGGCTGTGCATGGATGGACCAACGGAGCATGGCGTGACGACAGTCTTCGACGAACTGCTCGATCGTTTCCACGCCTATCTCAGGACCGTGGACAGCGCTCTGGTCAGCGACGCCGTCGCCCGCATCGATTGGGGCATGCCGGTGCGTCCGCTGCAGCCGCGTCGGCTCGCCTGCCTGCGCCATCTCGATCGCATCGCCGAACTTGCGCCGCCGGACATCCGGCCCCTGACGCGATTCGTGGCGGAGCATCGCGGCGATCTGCGCTGGGGCCAAACCTACAGCGTCTCGGATTTCGGCCGGGCGTTCCTGGACAATTACGGCTGGCTGGAGGTTTTCGGCACGCGCGGCCATTTCGTCAATGACGAGGTCGCGGCCGGCTTGCTGATCCTCGGGCCCGCGATCGTCTATCCCGACCACCATCACATTGCCGAGGAGATCTACATTCCGCTGACCGGCAGCACGGAGTGGCACAAGGGCGAAAGCGGATTTCACGTTCGCGAAGCCGGCGAGGTGATCCACCATCCTTCGAACGTCAGCCATGCCATGCGAACGGGCCAGGAGCCGCTGCTCGCGCTCTACATCTGGCGTGGCGGGCCGCTGGCGCAGAAGTCGACAATCCCGGGCACCGTCACGCAAGGCAGGGGCTGATGGCGGCCAAAGCGATCATGCTGCAAGGCACCGGCTCCGATGTCGGCAAGAGCGTGCTGGTCGCGGGGCTCTGTCGTGCGGCGAAGAAGCGTGGGCTGAAGGTGCGGCCGTTCAAGCCGCAGAACATGTCGAACAATGCCGCCGTCGCCGACATTCCCGGCAACAACAAGGCCGGTGGCGGCGAGATCGGCCGCGCGCAATGGCTGCAAGCGATCGCCTGCGGCGTGACGCCGACCGTCCACATGAACCCGGTGCTGCTCAAACCGCAGAGCGATGTCGGCTCGCAGGTCGTGGTGCAGGGCAAGGTGTTCGGCGAGGCTAGGGCGCGCGACTACCAGGCGATGAAAGGCCGGCTGATGGACGCCGTGCTGGACTCATGGGCGAAGGTCGGCGAG
>NZ_RZOT01000509.1:0-4524 GCF_003999085.1 Mesorhizobium sp. M4A.F.Ca.ET.090.04.2.1 | reverse complement strand
CCATAGAAATGCTTCTCCTTGGAGAACATGTGCATGGAGCCGCCCTTGCCTTTGGACAGCCCGCCCCGGCGCCCGGTGAGCTCCGCCATGACGCCGCGCGGCGACAGGTCCATCGCCAGCATGTGGCCGTGGTCGCGATAGGCGGTGATCATCTGGTCGCCTTCGATCAGCGCCATCTTCATGCCGGTGACGACGGCTTCCTGACCGATATAGAGGTGGCAGAAGCCGCCGATGAAGCCCATGCCGTAGAGCTGGCCGGCCTTTTCCTCGAAGCGGCGGATGAGCAGCATGTGCCGGTAGGCGGCGAGCTCATCGTTCTTGGTGAAGTCGGCAGGCTTCGGGGCCGAGAGCCCTTGTGATTTACCGTCGTTTTTGGATTTGGCAGGCGCTTTTCTGGCGGCGGTGGCCATGCATCACTCCCTGTTGGCGTCTCTTCGCGGACATTTAGAGCAGGATGAAATCCGCTCCGAGGGAGATCGTCTCTCCCCACCGATTTGAGCGAGGCTAACATGCGGGAAAGCATTGCGCCATGCTGAAAAATGCATGGCTGGCATGCGTCTAAGCGATTAAAATCATTGAAAATATAGGCGATTAACTGGAATTCAGTTATTTCGCTGATACCGGCAACATGACGGTGATTTCGTCGGCGTGGGAGAGATTGAGCGCCTTACGAGCCTGCTCGTCAAGCATATCTTTCTCCAGCGTGCCCTCGTGCATGAGCTGGACACGCCGCTCGAGATCGACCCGGCGCGCCTTGACGGTGTCGAGCTGCGCCTGCAGTTCGACCGCCCTGGCTTGGAGCTGGTACTTGGAATAGATGCCGAACTCGCCGTGATAGGCATGGAAGCCGAAATAGGCCAGGAACAGCACGCAGAGCGAGGGGACGATCAGCCGGCCGGTGTTTCTCTGCTTGTGCTGACGTGTCCACATGATCCAGATCCTCGCGGCCGCGAACCCGAACGGCCCGAGAATCTTTTTCGCTCCATTGTGCTTAATGGACGGTTACGGATGGACGTATCCAGTGCCCCAAAACGAAAAAGGGCGGGAACGCCCCGCCCTTCCTAGATATAACGATGGGATGCCAGATCAGGCCTTGACCACCGACTTGCCGGCGTAGCGTGCCTGCTTGCCCAGCTCTTCCTCGATGCGGATCAGCTGGTTGTACTTGGCCATGCGGTCGGAGCGCGACAGCGAGCCGGTCTTGATCTGTCCGCAATTGGTGGCGACAGCGAGATCGGCGATGGTCGAGTCCTCGGTCTCGCCCGAGCGGTGTGACATCACCGCGGTGTAGCCGGCCTTGTGCGCGGTCTCGACGGCGTCGAGCGTTTCGGTCAGCGAGCCGATCTGGTTGACCTTGACCAGGATCGAATTGGCGACGCCCATGTGGATGCCGTCGCGAAGCCTTGCCGTGTTGGTGACAAACAGATCGTCGCCGACAAGCTGCGTCTTCTTGCCGATGAGGTCGGTCAGGATCTTCCAGCCTTCCCAGTCGTCCTCGGCAAGGCCGTCCTCGATGGTGATGATCGGATAGTCGGATGCGAGCTTGGCCAGGTACTTGGCCTGCGCCTTCGGATCGCGGGTCTTCTTCTCGCCCTCATAGACGTAGTTGCCGTCCTTGAAGAACTCGGTCGCTGCGCAATCGAGGCCGAGCGCAACGTCCTCGCCCGGCCTGAAGCCGGCCTTCTCGATCGATTCCATGATGAAATCGAGCGCTGAGGGTGCGCTCTTCAGATTGGGGGCGAAGCCGCCCTCGTCGCCGACATTGGTGTTGTGGCCGGCATCCTTGAGCTTCTTGCGCAGCGTGTGGAAGATTTCCGAGCCCCAGCGCACGCCGTCGCGCAGCGTCGGCGCGCCGACCGGCAGGATCATGAATTCCTGGAAGTCAATTGGATTGTCGGCATGCGCGCCGCCATTGATGATGTTCATCATCGGCACAGGCAGCACGTGCGCCTTGGCGCCGCCGACATAGCGGTAGAGCGGCAGGCCGGCCGCTTCGGCCGCGGCCTTGGCGACCGCCAGCGACACGCCGAGGATGGCATTGGCGCCGAGCCGGCTCTTGTTCGGCGTGCCGTCGAGCTCGATCATCGTCTGGTCGATGTGGATCTGGTTCTCGGCTTCCATGCCGCCGATCGCCTCGAACAGCTCGCCGTTGACGGCCTCGACGGCGCGCTGGACGCCCTTGCCGAGATAGCGCGGTCCGCCGTCGCGCAGCTCGACCGCTTCATGGGCGCCGGTCGATGCGCCTGACGGTACCGCGGCGCGGCCCATCGAGCCGTCTTCCAGCACCACGTCGACCTCGACGGTCGGATTTCCACGGCTGTCCAGGATTTCACGCCCGACTATGTCGACGATGGCGGTCATTGCGATGTCCCCGATTGATCGATTGAAGCGTCGCGCCCCTCTTAGCCAAAGTGCCGCAAAAGGCAATCGGGCCGCGGGCAAATATTGCCGCCCGGCCGATTCACGAAGCGCAAATTTCTGTCATCATAAGTCATGCGCGGCACGCCGCTTTCTGGTCTATGATTCTGCTTGCGCGGGGCGAAACAGGAGGAGTTTCGCCATGTCCCAGTTGAGCGGTATCGTGAGTTTGTTCCTGATCGCGGCAGCGTTCCTGACGTCGTGCGACAACCAGCAGCCCCAGCAGGGCGCCGCGCAACTGTCGACACTACAGGCAGCGCAGTAGGATCTTCCAGAAGAAGGGCCCCCGCATGTGCGGGGGCCTTTCGATTGCGACCTGCCGACTTGGCGATCAATGCCAGTAGGGCTTTACGTGGTAGTATTCGAATGACGCATCGCGTGCCGCCTCGCCGTCGGCGCCGGTTAGCTCGTCGATCGAATAGGCCGGGGCGGCCTTGAGCTGCTCCTTCGTGAAAGCGACGACGTAGCCGCCCATATTTTCGTCATAATCGAGGCTTGCCCACGGAATGGCGTGATACTTCTCGCCCATGCCGAGGAAACCTCCGAAGCCGATGACGGCGAACATGATGCCGTTCGACATCTTGTCCAGCATGACGTCCTCGATGCTGCCGATACTGTCGCCTGCGGTATTGTAGACCGACGTGCCGATGACGCGCGAGGCGGCAATGGCTTCGGTGTGGCCAGACGGGGTAGTCATAGTGCTGCTCCTCTCGGTTAATGCCTGTTTTGACAATGAGGGGAGCGGGCGAAGGTTCCCGACTTTGTGCTTAGCTGTCGGTGAGGATGAACGTCACTTTCATGTTGACGCGATAGGCGATGATCTTGCCATCCGCGACGACGATCTTCTGGTCCTGGATCCAGGCGCCCTCGACGTTCTTCAAAGTTTTTGCGGCGCGGGCAATGCCCTTCTCGATGGCGTCCTGAAAGCTCTTCTTGGACGACGATGTGATTTCGGTGACGCGGGCGACAGACATGGCTTCCTCCTGCCAAGACGCACATTTGCGAGGATGAAGGTAACGCCGGGTATCTGCAACCACAAGCCGGCGCACGAATGGCCCGGACCAGCGCTGATTGTCAGCGCCCCTTGGCTACGCGGTCGAACGCCATCAGCCTTTCGAGCAATGCCCGAAGGTCCTTCAACGGCACCATGTTAGGGCCGTCGGAGGGAGCATTGTCGGGATCCTGGTGCGTCTCGATGAACACGCCGGCAACCCCGACCGCCACCGCCGCGCGCGAGAGCGTCTCGACGAAGCGGCGCTCGCCGCCGGTCGAGCCGCCCTGCCCGCCTGGCTGCTGCACCGAATGCGTGGCGTCGAAAATCACCGGCGCTCCGATCTCGGCCATGACCGGCAGCGCGCGCATGTCGGAGACCAGCGTGTTGTAGCCGAAGGAGGCGCCGCGCTCGGTCACCAGCACATTGGCATTGCCGGACCCGGTGACCTTGGCGACGACATTCTTCATGTCCCACGGCGCCAGGAACTGCCCCTTCTTCACATTCACGACCTTGCCGGTCAGCGCCGCGGCGATCAAAAGGTCGGTCTGGCGGCTGAGAAAGGCCGGTATCTGCAGGATGTCGACATGCGGGGCGACCAATGCGCACTGCTCGTCGGTGTGGACGTCGGTCAGGATCGGCAGCGCGAATTCCATGCGCAAATCGTCGAACACCGGCAGCGCCGCATCCAGCCCGGCGCCGCGCGCCCCGCTCAAGGAGGTGCGGTTGGCCTTGTCATAGCTGGTCTTGTAGACGAGCCCGATGCCGAGCTTTCCGGTGAGTTCCTTCAGCGCGCCGGCCATGTCGAAGGCATGCTGGCGCGATTCCAGCTGGCATGGCCCGGCGATCAGCGACAGCGGCGCGGCGTTCGAGAAGACGACGTTGCCGACGGTCACGGACGGATTGGGCGCCAGGGGTTTGTTCATTTTGTCTCCCGGAAGATGAAGGCGGCGCCCTGCCCGGGCGCTGGCCTGACGATAATATCATTGCCGCTCATGTGATGTGCGATGGCGTTGGCCGCAAGCAGGCGCGCGGCGATGGCGCTGCTGCGGACCGAGAAAACGATGGCGGCAAAGCGCAGATGCGGCGACGCTTCTATCGGAACGTTGCAGCGC
>NZ_RZOT01000508.1:0-4526 GCF_003999085.1 Mesorhizobium sp. M4A.F.Ca.ET.090.04.2.1 | reverse complement strand
AGGTCGCCATGCTGCCGACGATCATGCCGATGGCGAGAGCCAGGAACAGGAAGACGAAAAGCGGGAGCTTCAGCGTCAGCGCGGGATTGCCGGGATTGAACGGGTCGAGCGTGAAGGCGATCGGCTCGCGGTTGGCGACGGCGAGCGCGATCAGGACGACGGCCAGCGGCACGAAGACAACGACGAGCATGAAGCGGTTGAACATTTGTTTTCCTGTCGAAAGCAGGGCTGGCGGAGGGCCGGCGCGTGAACTCGCGTCTATTTGCCTCCGTTCAGCCTTTCGCGCAATTCCTTGCCGGTCTTGAAGAACGGCACCCACTTCTCCTCGACCTCGACGGATTCGCCGGTGCGCGGGTTGCGGCCGGTGCGAGCGGGACGGTTTTTCACCGAGAAGGCGCCGAAACCGCGGAGTTCGACCCGGTTACCCTCGGCAAGCGCGTCGGTGATCTCGTCGAAGATCGCGCCGACGATGTTTTCGACGTCGCGCAGGAAAAGATGCGGATTGCGCGTGGCAATGATTTGCACAAGCTCGGATTTGATCATGAGAACGGCTCCCCGGAAAGCACTTCGGTCAAATTATGCAGATGATTTTATTTGCTTTTTCGCTCGCCTCGAGCGGCGCGTCAAGGGTGCCAGACCGAAACGAGACCGTCAAGAAACAAGCGGTCGGCTCCAATTTCGTGAATGACGTCGCCGCCGGCGTCGGGCAGGCCGAGCGCGCTGGCGACGGTTTTCGCCATCGTCTTGGAGAACAGGAAGCCGCCGCGCCTCTCGGTGTCCTTCCATTCCACCACCTTGAGCTTGGCGTCGACGCCCTTTGTCGACAGCCAGTCGATCGCCTCGGTCTCGCCGCCGACAGCGTCGATCAGATGGTTGGCGAGGGCCTGGCGGCCGGTGAAAATCGAGCCGTCGGCAAGCGCCAGCGCTTGCTCGCGGGTCATCTTGCGGCGTTCGGCGACGATGCCGACGAACCAGTCATAGCTGTCGAGGATGAGCTTGCGGACCATGGCGCGCTCGTCCTCATTGGTCGGCTTGAAGGGCGAGGGCGAGGCCTTCAGCGGCGAGGATTTCACCTCCTCGAGCTTGATGCCGAGCTTGTCCATCAGCCCGCTGACGTCCGGATACTGGATCAGCACGCCGATCGAGCCGACGATCGAGGATTTGCGCGCGACGATATGATCGGCGGCGCTGGCGATCATATAGCCGGCGGACGCGGCGAGCGTGCCGACTTCCGCCACGACCGGCTTATCGGCGGCGAGCTTGCGCACCTCCTCGAAGATCGATTCACCGCCGACCGTCGTGCCGCCGGGCGAATCGATCGACAGGATGACGCCCTTCACCTTCGAGGACTCACGGATGGTTTCCAGCCGCTTGATCAACTCCTCGTCTTCGGTGATGGTGCCTTCGATCCTGACCTTGGCAATGTGGTCGACAGCCTGGCCGGTGAAGTCGTCGCGATAGACCCAGCTCGACAGGGCGATCAACGCGACGGCCGCGACGGCGAGCGCAGCAACACGCCAGAACGTCAATTTGCGGCGCAAGCGGCGGCGGTCGATCAGGTCGTCGGCTCTCATTGCCATGGTCAGCCTCTCGGTCGGTGGGAAGAGATGTTTTTAAAGCAAGCATCGGCGCCCCGCTACCGTTTCCTGGTGGGGTTGCGTCAAAGCGCCTGCGCGATGCGGGCCGGCGTTTCATGAAATTTTAACGCTGCCCGTCCGTATCTGCTATGAAGTGCGTAGATTGTGTCGACTTCACTTCCGTTTGTACAACGGCAGCTGTCACATTTTTGCGGTTTTCCTCCGCTTGTGCTTGCTTACGGGGGCCGGCATCCCACCTATAGGCGGTGATTTGGCGGGGCAAGGGTTTATTAGAATTTAGTCATGCTAGCGCGATCGAACGAAACGACCAATGCCGAGACGGCTTTGGCGCCAGCAGCGCCAGCCGGTACGCGGGGTGATGCGTTCGACCTCGCGCAGCGGCATTCGCGCCGCGTGCGCGTGCTCAAATTCGCGGTGCCGCTGCTTGCGGCCGTCATCGCCATTGCCTTTCCCGTCTACTCCTATCTTGCGGCCCCGGTGTCGATTTCGGTGCAGGCCGAAGGCAGCGCCTTTGCCGACGGCAAGCTGGTGATGGCCAACCCCAAGCTCAACGGTTTCACCAAGCAGAAGCTGCCCTATTCGCTGACGGCGCTGCGCGCCATTCAGGACGTCGGCAAGCAAGGCATCATCGATCTGGAAGGGATCAATGCCAAATTGCCGTTGACGTCCGACAATGTGGCGACCGTCAACGCCACGCGCGGCGTCTACGACCGCGACGGCAACACAATGAGCCTGACCAGCGACATAATGGTGACGACGACCGACGGCATCGAAGCCAAGCTCAAATCAGTCTTCCTCGACATGGGCAAAGGCACTATGAAGACGGATGATCCGGTCGATGTCAGCCGTGGCGGCTCGCGGATCACGGCGGATTCGATGGCGGTCCAGGACAACGGCAAGGTTCTGGTTTTCGAGAACAAGGTGCGCGTCAACATCGATCCCGCCAGCTTGAGGGCGGCAGAGCAACAGAGCGGAGAATCGAATGCGTCGCAGTAGTTTGGCAGGGCTTTTGGGCGCGGCCTCGGTGCTGTTGTTGCTTGGCGTGGCGCCGTCGCTCGCCCAGTCCGGCGCGAGCAGCCAGGTCTCAGGCCTCAAACTTTCCGGCGACCAGCCGATCCAGATCGAGAGCGACAAGCTGGAGGTCCGCCAGGCGGACAGCGTCGCCGTGTTCAGCGGCAACGTCACCGTGACGCAAGGCCCGACCACGCTCAAGGCCGGCAAGATGACGGTCTACTATGTCAAGGATCCCAATGCCGCCAAGGGCGCGGCCGCCGGCGCATCGGCGATGACCGGCTCGGCCAACATCGATCACCTGGTTGTCGACAACAAGGTCTACATCAAATCGAACGACCAGATCGCCACCGGCGACAACGGCACTTTCGACATGAAGACGCAGGTGCTCGTGCTTTCCGGCAAGGAAGTGGTGCTGTCGCAGGGCCCCAATGTGCTCAAGGGCTGCAAGCTCACCGTTCAGATGAAGAGCGGCCTCGCCCAGGTCGACGGCTGTGGCGGGCGCGTCATCATGTCGATGACGCCGCCGCCTAAGTCTGGAGCGCCGAAGCAATAATGGCCGGCGTATCGTCGCTGCTGGCTCGCCTTCCGGGGCGGGCCGCCGGCAAACCAGCGGCGCCGGCGACGGTTTCCGTCGATTCCGCGAAGTTCAAGGGCACCTTGATCGCCAAGGGCCTGACCAAGAGCTACAAGGGCCGCAAGGTCGTCAGCGGCGTGACGCTTGGCGTGCGCGCCGGCGAGGCGGTCGGACTGCTCGGCCCCAACGGCGCCGGCAAGACGACCTGTTTCTATATGGTCACCGGACTGGTGCCGGTGGACGAAGGCACGATCGAGATCGATGGCTTCGATGTCACCTCGATGCCGATGTACCGCCGCGCCCGGCTCGGCATCGGCTACCTGCCGCAGGAGGCCTCGATCTTTCGCGGTCTCAGCGTCGAGCAGAACATCCGCGCCGTGCTCGAAGTGGTCGAAAAGAGCCGCAAGGCGCGCGAGCGCAGCCTCGATGAACTGCTCGAGGAATTCCACATCAGCCATCTGCGCAAGGCGCCCTCGCTGTCGCTGTCCGGCGGCGAAAGGCGGCGCCTGGAGATCGCGCGCGCGCTCGCCACGCGCCCGGCCTACATGCTGCTCGACGAGCCTTTCGCCGGCATCGATCCGATCGCGGTGGCCGACATCCAGCAATTGGTGCGGCATCTCACGGCGCGCGGCATCGGCGTGCTGATCACCGATCACAATGTGCGCGAGACGCTAGGCCTCATCGACCGCGCCTATATTATCCACGCCGGCCAGGTGCTCACGCATGGCCGCGCCGACGAGATTGTCGCCAATGCTGATGTGCGGCGCCTCTATCTCGGCGAGGGTTTTACCCTCTAAACAAGAAATCCAGGGTTCGGCGCAATTTTTCGGTGATTTTCGGGATTCCTGTCCGATTTTTGCCTGAGATAACGCTCCGGTAAGCGAGTTTTGCTACCGTTTCGCTTGACAAGCAAAAGCTGGGCCACTTTGTTGGTTTGGTCGGAAAATCTGTTCCGGCAGGTCCTGTGCGTAGACGAGGCGTTTGATAACCAACCATGGCGCTGGCGGCGAAACTACAGCTACGGCAGTCCCAGTCGCTGGTGATGACGCCGCAACTGATGCAGTCGATCCGGCTGCTGCAACTCACCCATGTCGAGCTTGAACGCTTCATCGAAGACGAGATCGAGCGCAACCCGCTGCTGGAGCGCGCCGAGCCGCAGGACGACGCGGCTAGCGACCAGGCGCAGAAGAGCGATGCCGCGCCGGAGTCCGCCGCCGACGGCGATTGGTTCGAAGCCGAGACGGAATGGAGCGCCGAAGCGATCTCGGACAAGCTCGACTCCTCGCTGGAAAACCTGTTTCCCGACGATCCCGGCACCAGCGAACGGCTCGGGCCGGATC
>NZ_RZOT01000507.1:0-4541 GCF_003999085.1 Mesorhizobium sp. M4A.F.Ca.ET.090.04.2.1 | reverse complement strand
CAATATGGTCAATCATTGCGGATCAGAGCCATGCTGGAGATCCCCGACGACCGGTGTGAGCGTCATCGGCTGTTCAAGGCCATCGACGATGCCTTCAAAGCCGGCGACTTTGAGGTTCTCGGCACGGCCCTGGGCGGCGCGCCGCGCTGGTTCGACGAACGCATGCCGTTCGAGCTCGGCCTTGGCCACCCGCTGGAGTACGCGATCTACTGGAGCCCGCTTGCCTTCATCTCGGCGCTGATCGAGGCGGGCTCGAATCCGAACTATGCGGACCATGCCGGGTTCCCTTCCATCATCGCAGCGCTGTCGACCGAGCGGCGAGACAGGCACGACGTCATCCGTACCCTCATCGAGCATGGCGCCGATCCCGACATGCGCGGCGTCAACGACTGGACGCCGCTTCACTACGCGGTGGCGATGCGTGATGTAGAGGCGATACGCCTGCTTCTCGCGGCCGGCGCGGACCCGGCGCTCAGGACCCGCATCGATGATTGTTCGACGGCGCTGGAGGAAGCGGACGATGCCGGCTTTGAAACCGGCGCCGCATTGCTGCGCGGGGCGCTGGATAAGCCTGCTGGCCGGGATGAACACTGAGAGATGCCAATGCCCGCCACCTGTCGCGGACTCAGGCCTTCTTCAGCCCGGCCTTGAAGCGCTTGCCGTTTGCGACGTAGTGCGCCGCCGAGCCGCGCAGCCTGGCGACGGCCGCTTCGTCAAGTTCCCGCACCACGCGGGCGGGCGAGCCGACGATCAGCGAATTGTCGGGAAAGACCTTGCCCTCGGTAACCAGTGCGCCGGCGCCGACCAGCGAGTTCCTGCCGATCCTTGCCCCGTTGAGCACGATGGCGCCCATGCCGATCAGGCTGTTGTCGCCGATCGTGCAGCCATGCAGCAGCGCCCGGTGGCCGATCGTGCAGCCCGTGCCGATAGTCAGCGGAAAGCCCGGATCGGTGTGCATCACCGTATGCTCCTGGACATTGGTCTCGGCGCCGACGGTGATCGGCTCGTTGTCGCCGCGGATGACGACACCGAACCAGAAGCCGGCATCGCGGCCGATGCTGATGTCGCCGATCAGCGTCGCGTCCGGCGCGATCCAGTTGCTGTCGGCGTCCTCGAAGGTGGGAGCCTTTCCGTCGATCGTATAGGTCGGCATTGTCCGTCTCCGAATCGTCTCACGCTGGGAAGTGAGCCGACCCTAGGAGACCGGTCGCCCAGGATGCAATGGCGAGCAGGACGATACCCAGCGCCAGCGTCCAGGCTATCGTCGTGCAGCCGCAGGAAATCAGCGCAAGCATGGTGATGCGGCCCCGTCTGTGGGCATCCAGCGCATCGTTGGCGAGCATGAAGGGTCCAGCGCATGCCGTCGCGGCCAGCGATCGCAGTATATGTGAAGGCGACACGTAGGGTTCAGTGAAGGCAAGCCGTCGGCCGCAAGCCAGTTCCATCGTCGATCCGGCCATGCCGCTAGCGGTGAGGCCGACCGCGAAAGTAAAGAGCCAGAGCTCCACAGCACCCATCTTTACCTTCCTTTTACCATGACGTCGCACAGTCGCGCCCGACAGGCGCGCTGCAAGTGCCATGCCGCGCCATGTGTGCCGCCAGGGGACATCCGGGATGTCAGGCGGCCGAGGTAACGGGGAAGCGATGAAGCAGGTTGCGACAGTCAATGGCCCGGAATTCGAGGTTGTCGATTCCACGCTGATGAAGCGGGTCTTCTATACCTTCGCGGCGCTGGCGCTGCTGTCGGTGGCAATCAGCCTCGGCGGCAAGTGGGTGGGACGCTCGATCGCCATGGCCGGCTACACTGACGACACGACCGTCCATGAAGTCGTGATCGGCAACAATGTCATTGCCGTGCCAGCCAATTTCATTCGCTTCGAGCAGGCACGGCGCGACGGCATCGCCTCGCGTCTCGACCTCTACATGCGCTATCCCGAACTGGACGGCTACAGCACCGCCGCGCGCGACGACTTCAACCACAAGGGCGAACGCAAGAACATCGTGTTCCTGTCCTTCGAGCAACAGATGATGTCGCGCGACATGAGCGGCCGCCTCGCCCCGATCTACAGCGCGCTGATCGTCCAGCCCGGCACCTCGGGGCCGGGCGGCACGACGCTTTATGGCTTCACCGAGAAGTCAGGTTATCTCAACGAGGTACTTGCTGTCGCCGCCCGCCCGGGCAAGGATCCTTTCGTTGCCCGCTGCCTGAGCGGACCGAGCGCGGAGGAATCGCTGGCGCCCTGCGAGCGCGACATCCATGTCGGCGACGGCCTCAGCCTCACCTACCGCTTTCCCCGAGAGTTTCTCGGCAACTGGCAGGCGCTTGACGCGGCAATCGCCGCGAAGGCTACGCACATCCTGAAGACAGGGCGCTAGCCCATTAGATTCATTGCATGTTTCCAATGGGAAGCATCGACCGGACCGCACAGGCTCAGGTCCGGCCGGCAGAGGGCTCAGCCCAGATCGATGTCGAGGATCGCCATCGAGAAATTGTAGTCGCCATCATCCTCGTCCTTGAAGACGATGCCGAGGAATTCGTCGCCGACATAGACCTCGGCCGAATCCTCCTTGCGCGGGCGCGCCTTCACCTGGAGCTTGGGATTCTGGAAGACGCGCTTGAAATAGGCGTCCAGCTTTCTGATTTCGTCCGGCTTCAAAGTCTTCTCCGATCGTCGGCTTGCTGATTTGAACGCGGCTTCTGGCACGCCGACAATGGCGATGTAAAGGCAAGCCGGCGACAGAACCGGAACCGCTCCGCGCGTACAGCCGGATTCAGCCGCGCGCGGGCATCCCGGCCTCAGATATCGAAGCTGACAACGTGGTCCATGGTCTGCGACGGCAGAAGCTGGTCCATCTGCCTGGAAGGCTGGTCGCAACCGGTTTCGCCGACGACGCGCGCCGGCACGCCGGCGACCGTCTTGTTGTGCGGCACCGGCGATAGCACGACCGATCCGGCAGCGATCTTCGAGCAATGGCCGACTTCGATGTTGCCGAGGATCTTGGCGCCGGCGCCGATCAGCACGCCGCGGCGGATCTTCGGATGGCGGTCGCCGCCGGCCTTGCCGGTACCGCCGAGAGTTACCCCGTGCAGGATCGAGACATCGTCCTCGATCACCGCGGTCTCACCGACGACTAGGCCGGTGGCGTGGTCGACGAAAATGCCCTTGCCGATACGGGCGGCCGGGTTGATGTCGGTCTGGAACACCGAGGAGGAGCGGCTCTGCAGGTAGAGCGCGAAATCCCGGCGGCCCTGGTTCCACAGCCAGTGCGCCAGCCGATGCGTCTGGATGGCGTGGAAGCCCTTGAAGTAGAGCACCGGCATGATGAAGCGGTCGCAGGCCGGATCACGGTCGTAATAGGCCTGGATGTCGACGCGAACCGTCGTGCTCCAATCCGGATCGTCGGCCAGCATGGCATTGAAGGTCTGCCGGATGAGGTCGGAACCGATGTCCTGATGGTCGAGCCGTTCGGCCAGCCGATGGATCACCGCTTCTTCCAGGCTTTCCTGGTTGAGGATGGTCGAATAGAGGAACGCGGCAAGCAGCGGATCGCGGTTGACCGCTTCCATCGCCTCGTCACGGACCGAGCGCCAGATCGGGTCGACCGGCTGCACAATGCTGGGGCGGGCAATCGTAATGCTGTTCATCGACGGTCTCCGGCCTGCCGGCTATTCTCCGGCCGCACATATAGGCCAGATCGTAGCAGGATTGAACTCAATTTTCCTTAGTGCTCTGTCAAATGGATTTGGTTTACGGGAATTCAAGCAGCCATGGAAAACGAACCCTTGATCGATGAGCCGCTGAAAAGCGAGCTCTCGGCCCTCTATCGGGCAACGGACCGCCGCTACCATGGCCTCGCCCATATCGAGGCGATGCTGGAGCTTGCGGCGGACTATAGACGCCTGCTCCATGACCCGGAAGCCGTGGAGGCGGCGATCTGGTTCCATGACGCCATCTATGACAGCCGGGCCAAGGACAACGAGGCGCAGAGTGCCGCTCTTGCCGAGCAAAAACTCGCCGGCCGCACCGACGCGGGGCGCCTCGGCCGCGTCGCCGCGATGATCCTCGCCACCGCCACGCACGAACTGCCGCGCTCCGACGATGAGGATTTCGCCAGCGACGCGGCACTCATGCTCGACATGGACCTCGCTATCCTGGGTGCGGCGCCCGAGACCTTCGATGCCTACGAGCGGGCCGTCCGCCAGGAATACCATTGGGTCGAGGAGCCGATGTGGCGTGCCGGACGCGGCGCGGTGCTGAAGAGTTTCCTTGCCCGCCCGCATATCTTCCACACCGACGAGTTCCGGCAACGGTTCGAACCCCAGGCCAGGCGGAACCTTGCACGATCGCTGCAGGCGCTCGAAGCTTGAGCAATTCCAGGAAAAGTGTGTAACGGTTTTCCGTCCGGAATTGCGTGGAAAATAATAGCTGCATTGCCTAATCCGGCAAGGTCTCCATCTGCTCGGCATAGGCCTTGAAGCCTGCGCGCCGGTAGACTGGCTGCGCATTGGGATGGTCATAGGTGTCGGTGTGCAGCCAGAG
>NZ_RZOT01000506.1:0-4550 GCF_003999085.1 Mesorhizobium sp. M4A.F.Ca.ET.090.04.2.1 | reverse complement strand
TCGAAGGACTGGCCATGGCAAAAATCATCGAAACGTCCACCGGCGCGCTGGCGCTGACCTTTGACGACGTGCTGCTGCAGCCCGGTCATTCCGAGGTCATGCCCGGCGAGACCGACATCCGCACCCGCATCGCCGGCGACATCGACCTCAACGTGCCGATCCTGTCGGCCGCCATGGACACCGTCACCGAGGCCCGGCTCGCTATCGCCATGGCCCAGGCCGGCGGCATCGGCGTCATCCACCGCAATTTCTCGCCGGCCGAGCAGGCAGAGCAGGTCCGCCAGGTGAAGAAGTTCGAATCCGGCATGGTGGTGAATCCCGTCACCATCGGTCCGGACGCCACGCTCGCCGACGCGCTGGCGCTGATGCGCACCTACTCGATTTCGGGCATTCCGGTGGTCGAGAACGGCGGCACCGGCGGCCATACGGTCGGCCGGCTGGTCGGCATCCTGACCAACCGAGACGTGCGTTTCGCTTCCGATCCCTCGCAGAAGGTCTATGAGTTGATGACCCGCGAGAACCTGATCACGGTGAAGGAGAATGTCGACCAGGACGAGGCCAAGCGGCTCTTGCACAAGCACCGCATCGAGAAGCTGGTCGTCGTCGACAGGAAGGGCAATTGCGTCGGCCTGATCACCGTCAAGGACATCGAGAAGTCGCAGCTCAACCCGCACGCCACCAAGGATGCGCAGGGACGGCTACGCGCCGCCGCCGCCACCAGCGTCGGCGATGACGGCTTCGAGCGTGCCGAACGCCTCATCGATGCCGGCGTCGATCTTCTGGTCATCGACACCGCGCACGGCCACTCGCAGCGCGTGCTGGACGCGGTGACCCGGGCGAAGAAGCTTTCGAATTCGGTGCGCATCCTGGCCGGCAACGTAGCCACTGCGGAAGGCACGCAGGCGCTGATCGACGCCGGCGCCGACGCCGTCAAGGTCGGCATCGGTCCAGGCTCGATCTGCACCACGCGAATCGTCGCCGGCGTCGGCGTGCCGCAGCTTTCGGCGATCATGTCGGCGGTCGAGACGGCGCACAAAAAGGGCGTGACGGTGATTGCCGACGGCGGCATCAAATATTCGGGCGATCTCGCCAAGGCGCTCGCCGCCGGCGCCGGCGCCGCCATGATCGGCTCGCTGCTGGCCGGCACCGACGAGAGCCCGGGCGAGGTCTATCTGCACCAGGGCCGCTCGTTTAAGGCCTATCGCGGCATGGGCTCGGTCGGCGCCATGGCGCGCGGCTCGGCCGATCGCTACTTCCAGGCCGAGGTCCGCGACACGCTGAAACTGGTCCCGGAAGGCATCGAAGGGCAGGTTCCCTACAAAGGACCTGTGGCTGGCGTGCTGCACCAGCTTGCAGGCGGCCTGAAAGCCGCTATGGGTTATGTCGGTGGCCGCGATCTTGCCGATTTCCGCGAACGCGCCACCTTTGTGCGCATATCCAACGCCGGACTTCGTGAAAGCCACGCCCATGACGTCACGATCACCCGCGAAAGCCCGAACTATCCGGGCGGAATTTGATCAGGCCGCCGAGCCTGATCAACGGGATCGTTACAGGCTTTGGCGCAACCTGACGGCGACAGCGCTTCGGCTGTCGCGCCACACCGCAGCGCTCTCGTTCGTCACGCTGGCGGTCTTTGTCGCCATGACCCTGCTGGAATTCTTCTATTTCCGCCGCTTGAGCGGCGGACTGCCGTCGCTCGACATGCGCCTTGCCGGCTTCACCCCGGATGAAGGCATGGCCTGGCTCACCGCGCTTGGCCGGCGCGGCGGCGAGATCATCCTCGTTTGGCACTATCTGACCTTCGACCTCCTGTTCCCGGCGCTCCTGTCGCTGACCCTGCTCAGCCTCCTCCTGGTCACCGGGCGCCGGCTGGCCAAATTCCGGACGATGGCCGCCCCCGCCCAGTCGCTGTTGGCCCTCGTGCTCGTGCTGCCCTATACGCTGGCCGACTACGCGCAGAATCTCGCCGTGGCGCGGCTGCTGTCCGATTTCCAGTCGGCCAATCCCGATTCGCTCGCCTTCGCTTCGGCCCTGACCGTCACCAAATTCGCGCTGCTGGGGATCCCGGTGGGAGTCATTGCGGTCTTCTACCTGGCGGATCAGCGGCAGGCCGGGCAGGGCGGCGAGCGGCCGTGAGCCAGACCGCGATCTTCTGGCCGATGCTGGCGCATGTTCTGCTGGTCTATATTGTCTATCTCGTGATGGCCCGGCGCCGGTACTTTGCCGTCAAGTCAGGCGAGGCAAAGGTCGGCCAGTACAAGGTCCGCACCACCGAGCCGGCCTCCTGCGTCACCGTCGCCAACAATCTGATCAATCAGTTCGAATTGCCGGTGCTGTTTCACGCGCTGTGCCTGGCGCTGTTCGTGACCAACGGCGTCAACTATTTGACGCTTACGCTGGCGTGGATATTCATCCTGTCGCGCTATGCCCACGCCTGGGTGCATCTCAGCAGCAACAACCTGCGCCACCGCAGCTCCGTCTTCTTCTTCGGCGCGGTGGTTCTACTGCTGGCCTGGGTGTTGTTCGCGTTGCACCTTCTTGGGGCGGGCTGAATCGACCTTGGCTCACTTTCTCCCCTTGTGGGAGAAGGTGACCGAGCAAGGCTCGGTCGGATGAGGGTGTCGGACGGAGTGAGGCGCTGGCGACGCAAGTGCTTAAAATCGCTCGATTTTGCTACATCGCATTTCTTCCAGCCATCCGTCTCGGCGCTGCGCGGCGATCCATCTTGGGGAGAAGGGAAGATGCTACAGGTCGAACAGCGCAATCTTGCGCTTGTCGAACTTAATGCCGATCTCGCCGCGCACCAGCTTCAGCGCCTGTTCGCCGAACACCGCCCGCCGCCAGCCCTGAAGAGCCGGCACATCGGCATCCTCGCCCTCGGCCGCGATGCGGTCGATATCGTCGCTGGAGGCGAGCACCTTCGAGGCGACGCCTTCCTTTTCGGCGATCATGCGCAAGAGCACCTTGAGCAGCTCCGCCGCGGCACTCGAACCTTCGGGCGGCTGGAACGTCTTCGGCAGCTTCGGCATCGCCTCCCTGGGCAGGGCAAGCGCGGTGGTGACGGCGCCCAGCAGCGCCGTTGCGGTCGCCGAGCGCTCCCAACCTTTCGGCGTGGTGCGCAGCCGGCCGAGCGCGGTGGAATCGCGCGGCGCCTGCTGCGCGATCTCATAGATGGCATCGTCCTTCAGCACCCGGCCGCGCGGCACGTCGCGCTCGCGCGCCTCGCGTTCGCGCCAGGCGGCGACCGCCTGCACGATCGCCAGCTCCTGCGGCTTGCGCAGCCGCATCTTCAGACGCTTCCAGGCATCCTCGGGGTGCGGATCGTAGGTCTGGCGCGAGGTCAGCACCTCCATTTCCTCGTTGAGCCAATGGGCGCGGTTCTCGCGCTTGAGCTCGGCGCTGAGCTTCCTGTAGACCTCAATCAGATGGGTCACGTCGGCGAGCGCGTAGTCGAGCTGCTTGTCGGAGAGCGGCCGGTGGCGCCAGTCAGTGAAACGCGAGGATTTGTCGAGCCGGGCACCGGTGATGCGCTGCACCAGCTGGTCGTAGGAGACGCTGTCGCCGAAGCCGCAGACCATCGCCGCCACCTGGGTGTCGAACACCGGGTGCGGCATGAGATCGCCGAGATGGACGATGATTTCGATGTCCTGGCGCGCGGCGTGGAAGACCTTGACCACGGCCTCGTTGGCCATCAGCCGGAAGAACGGTTTCAGGTCGATGTCGGGCGCGAGCGGGTCGATCAGCGCGGTCAGGCCGGGCGAGGCCATCTGGATCAGGCACAGGATCGGCCAAAATGTCGTCTCGCGGATGAACTCGGTATCGACGGTGACGAATTCCGACTTTTCGAACGCGGCGATGGCGCTCTCGAGCTCAGCTTGGGTGGTGATGACGTGCATCAAATCGCTTTTAAGAACAAATTAGGTCCCTTTCAATTTCAGCCGCGGGCGCTTTCGTCAAGCCGCCGCAAGGTCATGGCTCGCTCGATCCATCGGAATCGCCGCTGCGCCGCGCCAGCCGCGCGAACACCGTCGATGTGCGCAAGAGCGCGGTGAAAGGGCTGCGTCTGTCGGCCGGCACGCCGGAGCGCACCTGCATGCGGTAGAGGATGACGAGGATCAGCACCGCATAGACGACGGCGCTGAACACAAACAGGGCGCCCGGTCCGAAATATTGCATCGCCGCCGAGGCCGCGAACGGGCCGCCGATGGCGCCGAAGGAGTAGAACAGCATCAGCGCCGCGTTGATCAGCACGAACTCGCCCTTGTCGGCGCGGTCGTTGGCATGCGCCGCGGACAGCGAAAAGAGCGGCATGGCGAAACTGCCGAAGATGAAGACGATGACGAAGTTGAGGAATGGGTCGGCGCCGGCCACGAACACCAGTGCCAATGCCGCCACCATGGCGCAGCAGGTTGTCGCCAGCAGCACCGAGCGCCGGTCCCGGCGGTCGGAGAGATAGCCGAGCGGATACTGGATGAGAGCGCCGCCGAAGATGCCGACGCTGACGAAGGTCACGACATCGGCGACCGACATGCCGATCTGCTCGGCATAGA
>NZ_RZOT01000505.1:0-4560 GCF_003999085.1 Mesorhizobium sp. M4A.F.Ca.ET.090.04.2.1 | reverse complement strand
GGCTCGGAGGGGGCGGAGCTGTCCCTTTTCAGCCGCTCGCCGATCTCGCGGAATGCGCTGCGTTCCAGCGTCGACAGGCCTTTGTCGTTGGCCGGCTGCCGGTGCTCGGCCAGCCGGATCACCTTGTCGGCGAAACGCCGCTCCGGCTTCGACACGATGGTCAGCGCCGGCACCTCGCCCTTGAACGGGTCGGCTGGCTTCGGGGTTTCCGCGACAGTGTCCTCGACGGCCGGCTCGCTCGGCGCCGGCCGCTCGCCATCGGCAAGCGGCCCGCCATTGGGGACAAGCGCCATGCCGATGGCTTCCGGATCGACGACCGCGTCGCCGGCCCGGGCAACGCCGAAGCCGCGAAAACCCTCGAAGGCGCGGCTGCGGCCATAGACCGGCAGCGCCGCCAGGTCGACCGGTATCTTGAGATCGGTGCCGGCAACCGGCCACAGCACCGAGCGGCCGGACCACGTGTCGCGGCGTTCGAGCAGGCCGGCGATCTCGCCCGAGGCATCGAGGCCGAAAGTGGTGGCCACATCCTTGAAGCGGCGGCCGATCACGTCGGCGGCGGGCTTGCCGACGATCTCGGCGAATTCGGCCGACAATGCGCTGAACTTGCCGTCAGCGTCGGTGCGCCAGACGAAGCGCAGCGGCGGCGCCGACCGATCGATCGTCCGCCCGGCGGCCGGCGCGGCGGCGGCCTGCCGAGGCGCTTCGGCTGGCGACGCCGGCTCCGCCGCCTCGGCCTTGCCGGATGCATGGTCCTGATGCCGTGCCTCATCGCCGCCGGCGTTGAAGTACCAATGGTCGTGCTGCGGCTGCGTCTCGCTGGCCGTCGCCCGGTCGCCCACCGCCGCTTTCGGGCTCTGTCCAGTCGGGCCGGCAACTGGGCCGCCGGCAGGGACGGCAACGCCCTTGGCCACCTCCGGCGTGGACTCGGCCATCACGTCCGGCGTCGTGGGCGAAGGTTCCTGCCTTGCCTCCGGCACAGCGGAAGGCGCCTCCGCCGGCAATGCCGCGGCTGCCGGAGCGTCGCCCCCCGGCTCACCCGGCCGCTCTTCGTCGAGTTGGGCTTCGTCGATGACCACCAGCAAGTGGCGCGTTTCGGTCAGCCGCGCGAGGCCGGCCGGATAGGAATTGCTGCCGCCCGGGACCAGGCGCTTGACGATGCGGTCGCTGTCATCGGCTACGTCTGCGACCAGCGCCGCCAGCGTCTCGGGCAGGATGCCCAGCGCCGAAAAACCGTCGGAGGCGGCCTCTACCTTGCCCGCTGCGTCGACGAAGGCGATGAAATGGCCGTCCTCGGTGAAGCCGCCAATGGCGCGGCTGGCGATCTCTGCAGCACTGCGCGAGCCGGTCTGCGCCGCGGGCACCGTGAGCATGATCGCTTTCTCGCCGTCTGGCATCGCCACCGCGCTGGCCAGGAAGCCGACGGCGCGGCTCACCATCCCGGTCGCCAGCCGCAGCGTGATGGCCCGGTCGCTGCCGATCTGCGGAAAACCGCTGGTCGCCATGATCTGGCGCCTGGCGATCAGCGGCAGCCGCGCCGAGGCGCCGATGATGCCCTCGATGTCCGGATAGCCGAACACCGCCGCTCCGGGGCCGTTGGCCCAGATCACCTGTTCGAGGTCGGCCGACAATATAGCGATCGCATCGCCGGCGGCGAAGCGCTGGCGGACCGCATCGAGCACGGCAACGTCGAGGAAGGAATAGTTTTCGGGCGGCATGCGCTTGGCGAATCCCTCCGGCGGGCAATTTCAGTTAACGCTTTGTTAATAAAAGCGGGCGGTGCGAAGGTCCACAAGCCAAGGCGTGCGGCGGGCGAAATCTCTGAGCGCTTGGTTAACGGCGGGGAAGATTCTGATGGTGCACTGCAACAAAGATGTTGCAATGCACAAAAAAACCTCTATATTGCCATCATACATGAACGAGACGGCTTTCTGTCAAAGCCGCTACCCGCGAAAAGGATGGAAAATGTCCAAGATCAAGACCGCCGAGACCATCGAGAACGTTGAATTCCCGAGCTTCGACGCTTCCAAGGCCACCGACCAGATCCGCGCCTTCGCCGAGAAGGGCGTCGAGCAGTCGAAGGAAGCCTATGCCAAGTTGAAGACCGGCGCCGAGGAGACCCAGAAGGTTCTGGAGTCGACCTTCGAGACCGCCAAGACCGTTTCCGGCGACCTGTCGCTCAAGACCATCGCCGCGCTGCGCGCCAATGCCGACGCCGGCTTCTCGCATCTCGAAGCCCTGGTCAGCGCCAAGTCGCTGTCGGAAGTCGTCGAGCTGCAGACCGCATTCCTGCGCAAGCGTGCCGAACTGGCCGTCGAGCAGGCCAAGGAATTCCAGGCCGTCGCTTCCAAGGCTGCCGAGGACGTCTCCAAGCCGATCAAGACCGCTTTCGAGAAGGCCTTGAAGGACATCAAGGCCGCCTAATATCTTCGCATAACTCGGCGATGCATCAAAACGTCGCATTTTATCAGACAAATAGATGTGCGATAGAGTTGTCCAAGCGAATACCCGGCGGGCGGAACCTCCTCCCTCTGCTCTCCGGGATGACCAGCCAGCACCTCCTCCCGCTGGCTCGTAACAGGAAAAGGCCGGCACCTCCTCCCGCCGGCCTTTTCTTTTGCCCGAAATTGGCTGGTTGAAAACCGGGCGCGGTTCGCAGAACCCGCCTTTGCCTCATCAAGGGCCTTGAATTACGCTCCGATAGTCCGTATTGGACGCATCGCCGAACGACAGAGCGGATCTGGAGAGCAGAGCTTCCCCTGGATCGCGCTCCGGCAGACGTGCCGTTGTAGCTCAGCTGGTTAGAGCGCCGGATTGTGGATCCGGAGGTCGCTGGTTCGATCCCAGCCAACGGTACCATCGGCTTAAGTATTTGATCTTGCTAAGAATTTCATAGCTCAGCCTGGTCGCGCCGGCTTATGGCATTCGAAGGAAAAATCCTTCTGGCCCCTCTGCGCGTCACCGCTGCTTATGCGATCGGCTGATAGCTCCCATCGAGAGCCGTCGATCCACTCGTCCAAAAATTGTGTACCAAGAAAATACAATCCGTTGACACGCCCACAGGTGCGTGCGACTCTCTTCAGGAGTGCCAAGTATGATCGACTGGCAGGGTTGATTCTGAGGTGCGCGATGAAGGGAAGCAAGGGCAGTCTTTACGACGATCTGAAGCGTCGCATCCTGACGATGGAACTCGATCCGGACGAGGATCTGGACGAGGTAGCGTTAAGCGAGCGCTACGGCCTGTCGCGCACTCCGGTGAGGGAAATCTTCCGCAGATTGGAGGGCGAAGGCTACATCGAAATTCGCGCCAACCGGGGTGCCCGGGTCGTTCCGATGAATCACTCGACCCTTAGGCAGTTCTTCCTCGTCGCTCCCATGGTCTACGCCGCCATCGGCCGGCTGGCGGTGCAAAACTTCAAGCCTTCGCAGTTGGTAGACCTGAAAGACACGCAGGAGCGTTTCCGCGCCGCGAGCAAGTCGGGCGACGCACTGTCGATGGTGGTCGAGAACAACAGGTTTCACGAGATCATCGGCGAGATGTCCGGAAATGCCTATCTTCAGCCGAGCCTCGGCAGGCTGCTGATCGATCACGCCCGTATCGGCCACACCTTCTTCCGGCCCCGCAATGATGACATGCGTCGGCGTTTGGGGATCGCCGTCGAACACCATGACGGCTTCATCTCGGCCATTGGCGGTCATGATGAGAACGCTGTCGTCGACCTGGTGTTCGAGCATTGGGAACTGTCGCGCGAGACCATGGAGATGTTCATCGCACCTCAAGGCTTGAAGGCGGATGCCCTGGTCGGCGATTCCTGACGGCTGCGCTCTGTCCTTCTGAAAAACCTTCCATTCTGCCACGTTATGGTTTGTCTGGGACTGTTGGTCGGCTGCGGCGCCACGCTCGCGAGACTCCCAATAGCCGCCAGTCCGCATAGCATGCGGCGTCATCGAGGCATGCCTGCCCTTTTCGCTCTGATTCTGTCACGCCGCCCGGTTGCGGCTCTGTCCCGGCGCCATTGTCGTCGCATCTCCGGCCACGGACGGCGGTTCGGTTCAGGGCATCAGCATTGTGTTATCCAATTATAAGATTTGTGTACCCAAAAAATACAATTTGTTGACTCCGGCACGCCGGTGTGCAATCTTGCGCGCCATCAAATGCGATCGACCGGGTTTCGGGCGCTGAGGATTTCTCAGGAGAGTTCTCAGACGGTTCTCCTTTGGCCGAATGACGCATTGGTCGGAAACGGCCGCTCCGGGACAGGAAGCCTGCATGAACATGTCCGATTTCCCTTTCTCAGGATTGAACCTCGCGATTGCCACGCCATTCGACGCGCAAGGTCGCATCGATCTCGGCAGGCTCGAGCAGAACATCGAGCGCTATATCGCGGCCGGCATACGGGGCTTTGTTCTGAGCTCGGGCACGGGCATGCACGCATACCTGTCGGCGGACGAGTCGAAGTCTCTGGTCAAAAAGGGCGCCAAGATCATCAACGGGCGCGCCAAGATCATTGTGCAGACCTGCGCGCTGCTCGTCGAAGATGTTGTCGAGCGGACCCGCCACGC
>NZ_RZOT01000504.1:0-4587 GCF_003999085.1 Mesorhizobium sp. M4A.F.Ca.ET.090.04.2.1 | reverse complement strand
GTCTTGGCGCCGGCAGCACTTTCGTCCTCCGGCAGGAAACCGCCGGCGATGGCGTCGACGCGGCCGGCCAGCGCCCTGTTGGCGCGGCCCATCACCGCGTTCTGCTCATGGATCAGCGACGGCACCCTGCGCCGTGTCGCGGCATAGAGCGGCGGCAATGTCGGATAACCGCCAAAGCCGACGACGGCTTCCGGCTTGATCCTGGCGATGATCTTCGAGGCCTGCCGCACACCGCGCCAGATCGTCCAGAAGGCCGACAGCACCGCCAGCGGATTCTTCGAGCCAAGCGTCGCCGACTGGATCGGATGGATGTTGACAGCCGGGAACTGGCCGGAATAGCGCTCGGCGCGATGGTCGGTGGCCAGATGCACCTTCCAGCCGCGCTCATTGAGCTCATGTGCCAGCGCTTCGGCCGGGAAGAGATGTCCGCCCGTGCCGCCCGCCGCCAGAAGGATCACACCCCGCGACATATCACTCCGCCGGCATGGCGCGCTGCGGGAAGGAAAAACCCATCTGCTTGCGCTTCTCGGGCCGCCTGCGCGTCAAGGCCAGCACCATGCCCATCGAGATGGCGATGGCGATCTGCGAGGAGCCGCCATAGGAGATGAACGGCAGCGTCATGCCCTTGGCCGGCATCAGTTGCAGGTTGACGCACATGTTGATGGCCGACTGCAGGCCAAACACCGTGACCAGACCGCCAACGGCATAGCGCGCGAAGTCGTCGTGTTCCTTGAGCGCGGTGTTGAGGCCGCGCAGCACGATGAAGGCGAAGATCGACATAATGAAGAAGCACATCACCAGCCCGAACTCCTCGCCGGCGACCGAGAAGACGAAGTCGGCATGACTGTCGGGGATGACCCGCTTGACCGTGCCCTCGCCCGGGCCGACGCCGAACCAGTGGCCATTGATCAACGCCTCGCGCCCCATGTCGACCTGGAAGGTGTCGCCCTCGCCGGTCAGGAACTTGTCGATGCGGGCGGCGACGTGTGGAAACACGGTATAGGCGGCGAACAGGCCGCTGACGCCGGTGACGCCGAGCGCGATGATCCACAGCCACGGCAGGCCCGCCATGAAGAACATGACCCCCCACGTGCCGGTCACCAGCATGGTCTGGCCAAGGTCGGGCTGGGCGACGAGAAGCGAGACGACCAGAACCAGGAGCAGCAGGGCAAACAGATTGCCGGGAATGTCGGGCTGGCGCTTGTGCTCGGCGAAGAGCCATGCGCAAACGATGACGAAGGCCGGCTTCAGGAACTCCGACGGCTGGATGGAGAGGCCAGCAAGCGATACCCAGCGCCGCGCGCCTTTGACCTCGACGCCGACATAGAGCACCGCCACCATCAGCACCAGCATGGTGCACAGGATCACCAGCGCCATGCGCCGTATCTGCCGCGATTCCAGGAAGGAGACGGCGAGCATCACGCCGAGCGCCGGCACGGTGAAGATGATCTGCCTGGTGGCGAAGTGGAAGCTGTCTAGGCCGATGCGTTCGGCCACCGCCGGGCTCGCCGCGAAGGAGAGCACGATGCCCAGACCCATCAGCGACAGGAATGCCGCCAGGAACCAGCGATCGATCGTCCACCACCAGGTGGCTACCGGACTTTTGTCGAGACGGCTTTGCATTAACGTGCCCCTCCGATGGGTTTCACGCCATCTATAGCGCTCGCAGCTTGCCTGAAGGCTTCGCCGCGCACTTCGAAATTCTTGAATTGGTCGAAACTGGCGCAGGCGGGCGACAGCAGCACGACCGCCTCGCCGCCATCGTCATTGGCGGCGTCGCGCGCGGCATGCTCGACAGCCGCCGCCAGCGTACCGGAGATCTCGTAGGGCACCGCCTCGCCCAGCGTCGCCGACAAGGCGGGTGCCGCCTCGCCGATCAGATAGGCCTTGGCGATGCGCGGGAAGAAGCCGCGCAGCGGCTCGATGCCGCCTTCCTTGGGCAGGCCGCCGGCGATCCAGTAGATGCGGTTGAAGCTGGACAGGGCTGGAGCCGCCGCATCGGCATTGGTCGCCTTGGAATCGTTGACGAAGAGCACATGGCCCTTGCGGCCGACCTGCTCCATGCGATGCGCCAGGCCCGGAAAGCTTTCCAGCCCCGCCTGGATCTCGCCGAGGTCCAGCCCGACCTTGAGACAGGCGGCGACCGCGGCCAGTGCGTTCTGCGCATTGTGCTGGCCGCGTAGCGAGCCGATACCTTCCAGGAAGGCGACACGACTGTAACGGCCATGCACGGCTTCCATCAGGTTGCTGCCATCGGCGAAGTAGCCGTCGGTCAGCGGCAGGCGCTTGGAAATGCGGATGACCGGCCTGCCGGCGCGCTCCAGCCGGTCGGCGATCTGCGCGCACCAGGAATCGTCAACGCCGACGATTGCCGTCTCGCTACCGGCCACCAGCCGCTCCTTGATCGAGGCGTAGTGCGCCATGGTGCCGTGGCGGTCGAGATGATCGGGTGTCAGGTTGAGCAGGATGCCGGCCGTCGGATTGATCGAGGGCGCGAGGTCGATCTGGTAGGAGGAGCATTCGACGACGTAGTGGCGTCGCTCTTCCGGTGGATCGAGCGTCATGATGGCGCGGCCGATATTGCCACCCATCTGCGTGTCGCGCGCCGCCGATTTCAGGATATGCGCGGTCAGCGCCGTGGTCGTTGATTTGCCGTTGGTGCCGGTAATGGCGATGAAGGGAGCCGTCGGCGCCCGCAGGATCCGCTCGCGGCAGAACAGCTCGATATCGCCGATGACCTCGACGCCGGCGCCCCGCGCGAGTTCCACCGTCCAGTGAGGCTTCGGATGCGTCAGCGGCACGCCGGGCGACAGCACGAAGGCGGAGAAGCGCGACCAGTCGGCACCGTGCAGGTCGCCCGTCGCGATCCCGGCGGCGGCGGCCTTGGTGACGCTATCCGGATTGTCGTCCCAGGCAAGGATGTCGGCCCCGCCGGCGATCAGCGCATGCGCGGTCGCGATCCCCGAACCGCCGAGCCCGAAGAGCGAAACGCGCTTGCCTGAAAAGGATGAGGCGGGGATCAAGCGGCGGCCTATCTGAGCTTGAGGGTCGACAGGCCGACCAGCGCCAGGATCACCGCGATGATCCAGAAGCGGATCACCACCTGGCTTTCGGTCCAGCCGAGCTTTTCGAAATGATGATGGATCGGCGCCATCAGGAATACGCGCTTGCCGGTCATCTTGAAGTAGCCGACCTGGATGATGACCGACAGGATCTCGACCACGAACAGGCCGCCGACGATAACCAGCACAATCTCGTGCTTGGTCGCGACCGCGACCGTGCCGATCAGGCCGCCCATCGCCAACGAGCCGGTGTCGCCCATGAAGATGGCGGCCGGCGGCGCGTTGAACCACAGGAAGCCGAGGCCGGCGCCGATCACCGCGCCAAGCACCACCGCCAGTTCGCCGGTGCCGGGAACGAAGTGGATCTGCAGATATTCGGCGAACACGGCGTTGCCGGAAAGATAGGCGATAACGCCGAAGGATGCGGCCGCGATCATGATCGGCACGATCGCCAAGCCGTCGAGGCCGTCGGTCAGGTTCACCGCGTTGCCGGCGCCGACGATGACGAAGCAGGAGAACGGCACGAAGAACCAGCCGAGGTTGATGATAAATTCCTTGGCGAAGGGAAAGGTCAGCGACGAGGAGAACGGCGCCTGACCGTTATGCATGATCACCCAGGCGGCGATGCAGGCGATGACGAATTCGATCGCCAGCCGCGCCTTGCCGGAAAAGCCGAGATGCGACTGTTTGGTCACCTTCAGATAGTCGTCATAGAAGCCGATCGAGCCGAAGCCGATGGTCACCAGCAGAACCACCCAGACATAGATACTGGAGAGGTTCGCCCACAGCAGCGACGAGCCGATGATGCCGGAAAGGATCATCAGCCCGCCCATGGTCGGCGTGCCAGCCTTCTTGAAATGTGTCTGCGGGCCATCGGCGCGGATCGGCTGACCCTTGCCTTGCCGCAGCCTCAGCGAATTGATGATGGTCGGCCCGAATATGAAGACGATCAGCGCCGAAGTGATCAACGCCCCGCCGGTGCGGAAGGTGATGTAGCGGAAGACGTTGAAGACAGAGATCTTGTCCGCAAAATCGACGAGCAATGTGAACATGAAATTCCGTCCCCCGGA
This sequence comes from Mesorhizobium sp. M4A.F.Ca.ET.090.04.2.1, assembly GCF_003999085.1. Classification (NCBI taxonomy): domain Bacteria; kingdom Pseudomonadati; phylum Pseudomonadota; class Alphaproteobacteria; order Hyphomicrobiales; family Phyllobacteriaceae; genus Mesorhizobium; species Mesorhizobium sp. M4A.F.Ca.ET.090.04.2.1. Next base: position 455 of record NZ_RZOT01000504.1, on the reverse strand, counting down.
CCTGACCCCTAGGTCTGTTCAATGGTTGCGGCTTGCGCCGGAAATTTGCCGAGCAACGCCTCGACCAGCTTTGAAAATCCAATGCCTTTCGACGACTTGACCATGACCACGTCGCCAGGCCGCACCGCGGACAGCAACAGCGGCTTCAACTCCTCGGCGCCGGCGCGGTACTCGGTATTGACGTCGCTGGGCAGTATTTCGGCGAGCGCCCGCATTTCGGGGCCGCCGAGAAAGACGGTTTGCGTGCCCGTGCCGATAATCAGCTCGGCAAGCGCTGCATGCAGCTTCGCCGAATGGCTGCCGAGCTCCAGCATGTCGCCGAGCACCGCGATGCGCCTGCCCTCGCCCGACACCGGCGTGGCGTTGAGCAGCGCCATGGCCGCCGCCATCGACGCCGGATTGGCGTTGTAGCTCTCGTCGATCAGTGTGATCGGCCCCTTTGGATGGCGCAGTAT
>NZ_RZOT01000503.1:0-4609 GCF_003999085.1 Mesorhizobium sp. M4A.F.Ca.ET.090.04.2.1 | reverse complement strand
CCTTCGAGAAGGCCGGCAGCGTCACTGTCGAGTTCGAAGTCGAAGGCATGGGGGAAACCGGCGAAATGGACCAGGCCGAGTGACCCGGCAACCACACAAACTCCGAGGGACAATCATGAACAAGTATCTTTTGACGGCCGGGGTGCTTTTCGCGCTCGGGACAAATGCGGCGCTGGCCCATGTTACGCTCGAAACCCAGGAAGCGCCTGTCGGTTCGACCTACAAGGCGGTGCTTCGCGTGCCGCATGGCTGTGAGGGCAAGGCGACGACCGCCGTGCGCGTGCAGATTCCGGAAGGGGTGATCTCGGTGAAGCCGATGCCGAAACCCGGCTGGACGCTGCAGACCAAGAAAGGCAAGTACGAGAAGTCCTACCAGCTCTATGGCGAGACGCTGACCACCGGCGTCAAGGAGGTCGACTGGAGCGGCGGCAATCTGCCGGACGAATTCTATGACGAGTTCGTCTTCAGAGCCAATCTGACGGTGGATCTGCCTGTCGGCCAGATGCTCTACTTCCCCGTCGTGCAGGAATGCGACGGCGGCGCCGCGGCGCGCTGGATCGAGATACCGGCCGCCGGGCAGGAGGAGGACGAACTGGAAAATCCGGCGCCCGGCGTCAAGCTCCTGCCGAAGAAATGATCTGCCGGCGGCGCGCTCCGTTCCAGGGCGCGTGCCGTCTGCCTCGCGATGGTGGCATGAGCGCTTCCCCAAGGACCTGCATCGACGACTGGCGAGCCGTCCGGCTTTTTGCCCGGCTTATGGCTGTCCTGTTGCTGTTTGCGGCTCTGGCGCTGCCGGACCGCGCCTTCGCGCACGCGGCGCTGATCAACGCCGATCCCGTCGACGGCGCGGTGCTGGCGCAAAGCCCGGCAAAATTCTCACTGAGCTTCAGCGAGCCGGTGTCGCCGCTGGTGCTCAACCTGGTGCGGCCGGACGGCACGTCGGTTGCACTGACCGCCTTCCGCCACGACGGCCAGACGATCGACATCGACAATCCCGGGATGCTGAAATCCGGCACGCACGTGCTGAGCTGGCGGGTGATTTCGGAGGACGGCCATCCGGTCGGCGGTTCGGTGCTGTTTTCCATCGGCGCGCCGAGCACGCCGCCGGCGGTCGCCGAGGCGGTGGACGGGAGCCTACGCGCTGCCATCTGGATCGGCAAGATCCTGCTCTATGTCGGGCTGTTTCTCGGCGTCGGCGGAGCCTTCGCGCTTGCCTGGCTGGCCAAGGGCGGGCGCTGCGGCCAGCGCTTCGTCACTGCCGCAATCCTGTGCGGCGTGGCGGTGGCGCCAATCTCGCTCGGGCTGCAAGGGCTGGATGCGCTCGGCGCACCGCTTGGCCGGCTGGTGCAGCCGGTGATCTGGCAGACCGCGTTCGGCACCAGCTTCGGCTGGACCGTCTTGATCGCGCTGATTGCGCTCGGCCTCGGCCTGCTGTCGCTGGCCGGGCCGCGCGGCGGCCGCAAGCCGCTTGCCCTTGCCGGGCTGGCCGGCGTCGGCGCGGCGCTCGCCGCCAGCGGACATGCCAGCGCCGCCGAGCCGCAATGGCTGACACGGCCGATGGTGTTCCTGCACGGTGCGGGCGTCGCCTTCTGGGCCGGCGCCCTGGTGCCGCTCGGGCTTTCGGTGAGGCGGCAGTCAGAAGAGGCCAGGCTCTTCCTGCGCCGGTTTTCGCGCGCGATCCTGCCGGTCGTCGCCATGCTTGCCATGGCCGGCATCGTGCTTGCCGTCATCCAGGTGCAGACGCCGTCGGCGCTGGTTGGCACCGCCTATGGCAGGCTCCTGCTGGTCAAGCTGGTGCTGCTCCTGTTTCTGTTCACGCTCGCAACCGTCAACCGCTGGACGCTGACGGCTCCGGCCGAAGCCGGCGCCACCGAGGTGCAGCGGCGGCTGGCGCGCTCGATCGGCGCCGAGGTGCTGATCGTGGTCGCCATCTTCGCCGTCGCCGCCGGCTGGCGTTTTACTCCACCGCCGCGCGCGTTGGCGATCGCCGCCGCGCAGCCGGTGTCGATCCACATCCACACGCTCAAGGCCATGGCCGATCTCAGCATCACCCCGGGCCATGCCGGGCCGGTCGCCGCATCGATGGTGATCATGACCGGCGATTTCGGGCCGCTCGACGCCAAGGAGGTGACGCTGGTGCTGTCGAAGCCCGATTCCGGCATCGAACCGATCAAACGTCCGGCGACCAAACCCGGCGATGGCAGCTGGCGCGTCGATAATCTGGTCATCCCGGTTCCAGGCCGCTGGACGGCGCGGCTCGATATTCTTATCTCGGACTTCGAGGTGGTGAAGATCGAAGCGCCGATCGATATCCGCGCTGAATAATATACCAGATGGCTATGCTCTCGTTTTCCACTTAAGCTGGTGTTCCGGATCGGAGTGATGCTGTTGACGGAGCGCTTTTCTTGGCAAAAGCAATTGAATCAGTGGTCATGTCGACCCGGTTTATTGTGAAAGTATGTTGCGGTTTTCTGGTCTTTTTTCTTGTTTGCGGATGCGATCTCACAGGTAAAACAAGCTTGATGCAGCCGAGTTTGACCCGTGAGGAGCGTCTGAAGTTTGCCGCAGAATCCTACTTCAAAAACCAATGTAAAAAGCAGTGGGCGCTGCTCTGGCCCATGGCGCGAGAGGGCGATGGCGAAGCCCTTTCAGAGCTCGCCTTTGAACTTGGGGGAAGGCTCGAGATACCTGCCTCGGATTCGGATATGAAAGTCGATCCGGGAGATAAGTCATTTGCCAATGTGCTTGTCATGACGATCTACGGTGCGACAGCGTTAAAACATCCTGACAAGCGCAATCTTCACTACCTCTTTGACCCCGCTAGATGGAGGAAGGGCGATGTAACGGTAGTATCCATTCGCTCTGGCCGGATCAGTTATAGCTCGATCAAGGCTCCCCCTCCAGTTTCAATAACAAAGTTGGAAAATTGCCTGTCTCAGGCAAATTCCCCCGCTGCCGGCGACAGATGTGTCGCTCAGGCCATCGAATTGGGGCTCATTCCAAGCTTTTCCGAATACAGCAAAGCCATGGACGCAGTCCTGCCCACGTATCGCCCGGAGAGCTGCATTCCTCGCCCCTGGTAAGAGGAAAGTAACCTAACGCCGGAACGTGATCTGACTCCCGGGAAGCCGCGCCGAGCTCCCAATGCGCTAGCGGAGTTCCTGGGCCAACCCGATGAGATGTCCTTCCGGACCGCGTATGTAGCAGAGCCGATAGACGTCCTGGTAACGGACGACTTCACCGACCAGCTGCGCGCCGCGCTTGCGCAGCCTTTCCAGCGTGTCGTCGATGTCGTCCACGGTAAACATGACGCGAAGGTAGCCTAGCGCGTTCACTGGGGCGTTACGATGATCGGCGACGACAGGCGGCGCGAGGAAACGGGAGAGCTCGAGCCGGCTGTGGCCGTCCGGCGTGCGCATCATGGCAATCTCGACGCGCTGATCGCCGAGACCGGTGACACGTCCGGACCATTCTCCTTCGATCGTCGCCCGCCCTTCAAGTCCGAGGCCGAGTTCGAGAAAGAAGGCAATCGTCTCTTCGAGGTCCTCGACGACGATTCCTACATTGTCCATCCGTTTGACTGCCATATGTCCAACCTAACGCCGTATGTTCAATCGGCAAGGCGTCACCTGGCCTCCCAACGGACCCTTCTCAACTCGGCCCTGTCCTGAATCTGGACCGACACAATTCGGCGAGGCGGTTGACGCGGCGCGAAAGGCCCGTCAATCATCCCGGCAAAACACGGCCCAACAAAATTCGGAAAGCAGGGAAGAAACGATGGAAAAAGCCGAAATCGGCCTGATCGGCCTTGGCACGATGGGCTCCAACCTGGCGCTCAACATCGCCGAGCATGGGCACCGGATCGCCGTCTTCAACCGCACGCCGTCGCGCACCGACGCCTTCGTCGCGGGCGCCGGGCCGCTGAAGGACATGGTCGTGCCCTGCTACAGCCTGGAGGAACTCGCCGCCGCGATCCGGCCGCCGCGGCCGATCATCATCATGGTGCTGGCCGGCAAGCCGGTCGACGAGCAGATCGCGGCGCTTCGCGGCGTGCTGTCCGACAACGACATCGTCATCGATGCCGGCAACGCCAATTTCCGCGACACGATGCGGCGCTTCTCCGAATTGTCCGGCTCGGGCCTGACCTTCATCGGCATGGGGGTGTCCGGCGGCGAGGAGGGTGCGCGCCATGGCCCGTCGATCATGGTCGGCGGCACGGAAGACTCCTGGAAGCGCGTCGAGAAGGTGCTGACGGCGATCTCCGCCAAGTTCAAGGACGAGCCCTGCGCCGCCTGGCTCGGCAGCGACGGCGCCGGACATTTCGTCAAGACGATCCACAACGGCATCGAATATGCCGACATGCAGATGATCGCCGAGATCTACGGCATATTGCGCGACGGCCTCGGCCTGGGCCCGAAAGAAATCGGCGCCGTCTTCGCCGACTGGAACAAGGGCCGGCTCAATTCGTATCTGATCGAAATTACCGCCAAGGTGCTGGCCGCCGACGATCCGAAGACCGGCAAGCCGGTGGTCGACATCATCCTCGACCGCGCTGGCCAGAAGGGCACCGGCAAATGGTCGGTCATCGAGGCGCAGCAGCTCGGCATTC
>NZ_RZOT01000502.1:0-4613 GCF_003999085.1 Mesorhizobium sp. M4A.F.Ca.ET.090.04.2.1 | reverse complement strand
ACCCAGGTGTAGATCAGGTCGGACAGAAGATTGATGAACAGGCCGAGCAGCGAGAAAATGTAGAGGTTGGCGAACACCACCGGATAGTCGCGGTCGACGACGGACTTGAAGCCGAGCAGCCCGAGGCCGTCGAGCGAGAAGATGTTCTCGATCAACAGCGACCCGGTGAAGAAGGCCGAGATGAAGGCGCCTGGAAAGCCGGCGATGACAATCAGCATGGCGTTGCGGAAGACGTGGCCGTAGAGCACCTTGCGCTCCGACAGGCCCTTGGCGCGCGCCGTCACCACATACTGCTTGCGGATCTCTTCCAGGAAGGAGTTCTTGGTGAGCAGCGTCGTGGTGGCGAAAGCCGACAGCACGAGTGCCGTCAGCGGCAGGGTCATGTGCCAGAAATAGTCGACGATCTTGTCCGGCCAGGACAACTGGTCCCAATTGTCCGAAACGATGCCGCGCAGCGGGAACCAGTCCCAGAACGAGCCGCCGGCAAACAGCACCATCAACAGGATGCCGAACAGGAAGCCGGGGATGGCATACCCGACGATCACCACGCCGCTGGTCCAGACGTCGAAGGTAGAGCCGTCCTGGACCGCCTTGCGGATGCCGAGCGGGATCGAGATCAGGTAGGACAAAAGCGTGATCCACAGGCCGATGGAGATCGACACCGGCATCTTTTCCAGGATGAGGTTGAGCACCGAGATGTCGCGGAAATAGCTGTCGCCGAAGTCGAAGCGGGCATAGTTCCACAGCATCATGCCGAAGCGTTCGAGCGGCGGCTTGTCGAAGCCGAACTGCTGTTCCAATTTCTTGATGAATTCGGGATCGAGCCCCTGGGCGCCGCGGTATTTCGAGCTGACGTCGCCGGCCACATCGAAGTTGCCGCCGCCACCGGCATCGCCGCCACCGCCGCCAAGGCGATCGGTGCCGCCCTGGTTGGTGAGCCTGGCGATCACCTGCTCCACCGGCCCACCGGGCGCAAACTGGATAACGGCGAAAGAGATCGCCATGATGCCGAACAGGGTCGGGATCATCAGAAGGATGCGGCGCAGTATGTAAGCGCCCATCAGGCCGCCCGTCCTGTGCGAACGGAGATGTCAGGCTTTGCCAATCTTTGCCGCCTTGCCCTTGTCGATCCACCACAGCGTCTCGACCGGAAAGCCGAAATCGGGTTTCTGCTCGAGAAAGCCGAACATGTCCCAATAGGCGACGCGGTGATTCGCGAGATAATATGTTGGAATCCAGTCTAGCCGCGCGCGCAAGACCCGGTCGAGCGCTCTGAGCGCCGTAACCAGTTCCGATCGACTGTTGGCTTTGCCGGCCGCCACGATCAGCGCGTCGATGGCCCGGCTTTCGGTGCCGGGATAGTTGCGCTGTCCCGGCGTTTTCGCCATGCGCGAGTCGTAGAGTATCTCGAGGCCGTCGGCAGTCGGCGTCGCCCCGATCGACCATGCGAGCATGTTGAAATCGAAGTCGAAATCGCTTTGCCGCCGTTCATACTGCGTCGAATCGACCTGCCGGATCGAAACGTCGATCCCTATGGCCTTCATGTTCTCGGCCCATGGCGTGAAAATGCGAACGATGCCGTCATCCTCGGCCAGCATTTCCACCTGCAGTCGCTCGCCCTTCTCGTTGACGACGAAGTTGCCCGCTCGCTTCCAACCGGCCTCGGCAAGCAGTTTCGAGGCCGCGCCCAGCAGCTTGCGGTCGTGACCCGAACCGTCGGAGACGGGCTGCATCACCGGTTCGCCGAAAGTCTCCGGCGGCAACTCGGCCCGAAACGGCTCCAGCAAGGCCAGTTCCTGAGGCGAGGGCAAGCCTTCGGCCTTGTAGTCCGACCGCTCGAAATTCGATTGCGAGCGTTCGTAGGAGCCGAAGAACAGAGCCCGCCTGATCCATTCGAAATCGAAGCAGTTGGCGATTGCCCGTCTCACGCGCGCATCGCGGAACTGCGGCCGGCGCTGGTTTAGCGCCACGGACTGCATGGATGGCGATTTCTCGCCGGGAAACTCGCGTTTGACGACCTTGCCGTCCTTCAACGCCGGAAAGTCGTAACCGGTCGCCCATACCCGCGAGGTGAATTCCTCGCGAAAATGTGTGTCGCCTTTCTTGAAGGCCTCGAACGCCGCCTGGCGATCAAGATAGAAGTCGATACGGATGCGGTCGAAATTGTTGAGACCACGGTTCACGGCAAGATCGCGGCCCCAATAGTCGGCGACGCGATCATACTCGACGGTCTGTCCGGCCACCACGCGCCCCAACTTGTACGGTCCGGAGCTCAGCGGCGGTGTCATCGTCGAGGCATCGAAATCGTTGGCCGTGTAAAAGGCCTTGGACACGATCGGCATTGCGACGACCGAAAGGATGTTCTGCGCGGACTGTTCGCCATTGAAGGTGAGGTCGAGCGTGACGGGATCGACCGCGACCGCTTCCGTCATGTATCGCAGCGCCTTGGACAGGTTCGGATGGCCCCGATCCTTGTACAGCGTCAATGCGAAGGCGATGTCCGCGGCGGTCACGGGCGAACCGTCGTGAAAGCGCGCTTGCCGTCGCAGGTCGAAACGGAAGCCGTTGCGGTCCTGCGACAAGGTCACGGACTCGGCAAGCAAGCCGTAGACGGCATCCGGCTCATCGAGAGCGCTTGTCATCAGTGAATCGAAACAGAGCTCGGTGCGGGGAGGCGAATCGCCTTTCAGCACCAGTGAATTCAACGTGTTGAAGGTCAGGAAACTCTGATTCAAGGTGGCGTTCGGCGGCGCGAAATTCATCTGGCCGCCCTTGGGCGCGTCCGGATTGACGTAGTCGAAATGGGTGAAATCAGGCTTGTATTTGAGGTCGCCGAAGGCCGACAGGCCGTGCAGTTTCACGCCGGTCGCCGTGGTGGCGAAAGCCCGCCCCGGCAACAGGGCTGCGGCCGCGGCGGCACCGCCGAGTGCCAGGAAATCGCGGCGCGAGGCCATCAATTGCTACCCTTGTATTTGGCGGCCAGCGCCTTTTCCTTCTCGGGGTTGATCCACCAGGAACTCTGGTCGGCGCCGCTGTAGGTCGGCTGCTTTTGCGGGATGCCGAACTTGTTCCAGTAGGCGAGCCACAACACGGCGCGGTAGTATTGCGGCACCACATAGAAGTTCCACAGGAGCACCCGGTCGAGCGCGTGGGTGGCGGCGACGAGGTCGTCGCGGTCGGTGGCAAAGATGATGCGGTCGACGAGCGCGTCGACGACCGGATCCTTGATGCCGGCATAGTTGCGCGACCCCGGCTTATCGGCGGCCTTCGAGCTCCAGAAGTCGCGTTGCTCGTTGCCGGGCGATTCCGACTGCCCGAGCTGACCTATGATGACGTCATAATCGAAATTGTTGACGCGGTTGACATATTGGGTCTGGTCGATGATGCGCAGCGTCGCATCCACTCCGATCTTGCGCAGATTGGCGATCCAGGGACTGGCGATCACCTGGTCGGTGTCGTTCCAGCCCAAAATCTCGAACTTGAACGGCGCGCCGGTCTTGGCGTTCACCATCTTGCCGCCCTTGATGACCCAGCCGGCCTTGGCGAACAGCTCGACCGCCTGCTTCAGATATTTCCGCTCGGCCTGAGGGGTATCGTAGACCGGCAGCTTGAATTCCTCGGTGAACAGCTCGGGTGGCAGCTTGTCGCGGTACTTTTCCAGGATTTCCAGCTCTTTGCCCTGCGGCAGGCCGCTGGATGCCAGTTCCGTGCCCTGGAAATAGCTTTGCGTGCGGGTGTTGAAACCATAGAAAAGCGTGCGGTTCATCGTCTCGAAATCGAACGGATAGGTCAGTCCCTCGCGCACCAGGCGATCCCCAAATAGGGGACGCCGCTGGTTCAGCATGAAGGCCTGCATCGGCTCGGGAGAGGTGGTCTTGAATTCCTGTTTGATGACGTCGCCGGTCTGGATCGCTGGGAAATCATAGAACGTCTTCCAGCGCTTCGAGCTGTTTTCCGGCTTGATGTCGTCGAGTCCGCCTTTGGTGAAAGCCTGCCATGCCGCATTGTCATCAAGGATATAGGTGAAGCGCTGCGTGTCGAAATTCTCACGCCCTATCTTCACCGGCAGCTTGGCGGCCCAGTAGTCAGGCACGCGCTGCCAGACGATCTCCGAACCCGGCTTGAAGCTGGCGATCTTGTAGGCAGCGGAGCCGAGCGGCGGTTCCAGCGTCGGTCTGGTGACGTCGCGCTTCTTGCCATTGGCGTCGGTGCCTTCCCACCAGTGCTTCGGCAGCACGGCGAGGTCGCCGATGATCTTCGGCAGCTCGCGATTGCCCTTCTGGTTGAAATGGAACTCGACCTCGCGGTCCGAGATGGCGACGGCGTCGGTAACGTTCTCGAAATAGCGGCTGTATTGCGGGCTGTTGGCCTTCAGCACCTGGAACGACCAGATCACATCGTCGGTGGTGATTGGCTGGCCGTCGTGCCATTTGGCCCTCGGGTCCAGCCGATACGTCGCCGAGGAATAGTCGACCGGATATTTGTAGGCGTCGGCGATCAGCGGATGGCTGGTGCTGCCCTCGTCGGTCGACTGCTCCATCAGCGTGTCGTAGAGCAGCCCTCCGCCGAAGCCGACCAGCCCCGCGGCCGGCGAGCCCTGCACGATGTAGGGG
>NZ_RZOT01000501.1:0-4614 GCF_003999085.1 Mesorhizobium sp. M4A.F.Ca.ET.090.04.2.1 | reverse complement strand
CGTCGCCACGCCATAGGCTTCGGGATGCACCGAGGAAGCATCGAGCGGCTCGGCGCCATTGGCAATGCGCAAAAAGCCGGCGGACTGTTCGAAGGCACGTGGTCCGAGCCGCGCCACCTTGAGCAGGTCCTTGCGGCTGGCAAACGGCCCGGTCGCATCGCGATGCGCAACGATCGCTTCGGCCAGCGATGGGCCTAGCCCCGAAACCCGTGCCAGCAACGGCGCCGACGCCGTGTTGAGATCGACGCCGACGGCATTCACCGCATCTTCGACCACCGCTTCCAGCGAGCGGCCGAGCCGGTACTGGTCGACATCGTGCTGATATTGGCCGACGCCGATCGACTTCGGCTCGATCTTGACCAGTTCGGCAAGCGGATCCTGCAAGCGGCGAGCGATCGACACGGCGCCGCGCAGTGACACGTCGAGGCCGGGGAATTCCGCCGCTGCCGTCGACGAGGCCGAATAGACCGAAGCGCCCGCCTCGCTGACGATCACCTTGAGCGGCTTCGGGCCGGAACCGGCTGGCAGGTCCGACAGCATGTCAGCGACCAACTTCTCGGTCTCGCGGCTGCCGGTGCCGTTACCGATCGAGATCAGCTCGACCTTGTGCTGGCGGATGAGCGCGGCGAGCTCGGCCTGCGTGCCGCGCACATCGTTCCTGGGCGGGAACGGATAAACCGTCGTCGTCGCCACCAGCTTGCCGGTGCCGTCGACCACCGCCACCTTGACGCCGGTGCGGATGCCGGGATCGAGCCCCATCGTCGGCCGCGAACCGGCGGGCGCCGCGAGCAGCAGGTCCTTCAAGTTGCGCGCGAAGACGTGGATCGCCTCTTCCTCGGCGCGCTCGCGCAGGTCGCGCATCAGGTCGAGCGTCAGATGCAGGGACAGCTTGATGCGCCAGGTCCAGCCGGCGACCTCCATCAGCCAGCGGTCGCCCGGCAGGCTGCCGCCGATCGCATAGGCATTGGCGATCATGCGCTCGGCCGGCTTCACCGGCGAGGCATCGTCGGCATCGACCTCGATGTCGAGCGACAGCACCTCCTCGTTGCGGCCGCGCAACATGGCGAGCGCCCGATGGCTGGGCACGTTCGCCCAGCGCTCGACATGGTCGAAATAGTCGGAGAACTTCGCACCCGCCTCCTGCTTGCCGTCGACGACCCTGGCGCGCAGGAAGGCACGCTCCTTCATATAGGCGCGCAGCTTGCCGACCAGATCGGCATTCTCGGCGAACTGTTCCGACAGAATGTCGCGCGCGCCCTCGAGCGCGGCCTTTGCGTCTGCCACTTCTTCGGTGATGTAGGCGAGCGCGAGATCGGCGGGCACCGCCGCGCGGTCGGCGAGGATCGCCTCGGCCAGCGGCCCGAGCCCCCGCTCCCTGGCGATCTCCGCCTTGGTGCGCCGCTTCGGCTTGTAGGGTAGGTAGATGTCTTCCAGCTCGGCCTTGGTTGCCGCGGCATTGATCTTGGCCTCGAGCTCCGCGGTCAACTTGCCCTGCTCACGGATCGAACCGAGGATCGTCTCGCGGCGCGCGTCGAGCTCGCGCAGATAGGCCAGACGCTCGGCAAGGTCGCGCAACTGCGTGTCGTCGAGCCCGCCGGTGACTTCCTTGCGGTAGCGCGCGACAAAGGGAACAGTCGCGCCCTCGTCCAAAAGCTCGATCGCCGCCGCCGCCTGCTCGGGCCGCGCGCCGATCTCGGACGCTATGATTGCCGCAATGCGCTTGATGTCGGATGCCATGCCGGTCCCTGTCGAAAAGAGCGGCGACCATAGGCCGGGATGCCGTCCTCGCCAACCGCGCTGTTCAGCCCCTGCAGCGAGGTTCCACAGAAAAGGGTTGCGAAGGCGGGCCGCCTGGAACGGCTTAGACCATCCGGCTCAGCGCCTCGAAGAACGCCACCAGCTCGACATCGAGCCGGTCGTCGACAGGCTCCGGCTGCGACGACATCTTGGCGATCACCACCTCGTCCCGCGGATTGACATAGAGCCACTGGCCGTGGATGCCGATACCGCAATAGGCGCCGCTGTCGTGACCGGTCTGGTACCATTTGTTGCGGTAGCGGCCCTTGGGAAAGAGAAACGCCATCGTGCCGCGCTGCCAGGCCTCGAAGCTGCCGCCGGTTGAAACCGTGTCACGGACCCAGGCATCCGGCACGATGCGGCGGCCATTGGCCATGCCGCCCTGCCGCATCATCTCGCCGACCCGCGCCAGGTCGCGCGGCGTCACCGAAATACCGCCGGCGGTGCGCGCCGTGCCTTCCATGTCGACGGCGATCGAGCCCTCGCTCGTCGCGCCGAGCGGCAGCCACAATTTATCTCGCAGAAGATCGGCGATGCGCTGGCCCGACGCCCGCTCCAGCAGCGCGCCGAGCAAATCGGAATTGGGCGAGCGGTAGCGATAGGTCCGGCCGTGTGGCTCGCCGAGACGCTGCAACGTCAGGAGAAACGCCTTGAGGCTTTCGGACCCGCCGCCCGGATTCCACAGCGTGGCGCGGCGATAGCGGGCAAATGCGCTCTCGGGATCGAGATAGGCCTCCTCGAAATCGAGGCTGACGGTCATGTCGAGCACGTGCCGGCAGCTTGCATCGCCATAGGCAGAGCTTTTGGCCTCAGGGATGTAGTTGACGACGGGCGCTTCCGGGTCGAACACCCCCTCGCCTTCCAGTATGCCGGCGAGAATGGCGGTGAACGACTTGCTGATCGAGAAGATGATGTGGCGGGCGCCAAATTCCATATGCGGCGCCAACCAGTCGCCGACCCATTTGCCGCCCTTCATAATGGTCAGCGCATCGGTATCCGAGCGCTGGAGAAATGCCGCGACCGTTTCCGGCGCATTTGCCGAGGCGACCTTTTCGTCGAGCAGCCCGCCAAGCGCCTGCGGGGGCGCCTCGCTGCCGCTGGCGGATGCGAAGGGCGCGCTCGGCACCAGCTCGCCGACATTCTGGAACGACCAGCGATTGAACGGGCTTTCGCGCCAGTTGGAGAGCAGCACCGCGTTGCGGGCAAAGCCATATCTTGTCTCGAACGCGGTCCTGCCGGTCATGACGGTCTCCGGGATCCTCTGCTTGCTTGTGGGTCAGGCCAGCGCGGCGGCTATGGCGTGCACGGCCTTCAGCGTCGCCACCGAATAGGCTGTGTTGGTGAAATCCGGATAGGTCGAAAGCTTCACCACGACCATTCTGTTGTCCCAGCCGATGTGGATAAGCTGCCCGAACACACCCCGGCACATTAGCGCGCGCGAGCGCGGATCCTCGATCCAGAACTGGTTGCGGTAGCTGCCTTCGGGCAGGCTGGGATTGAAGCCCGGGCCGTGCCTGCCGGTGCGCGTCGCCTCGATCCACTCGGCCAGCACCACGCCGCCGCCATTGTCCAGGATCAGCTTGCCGAAGCGGGCGTAGTCGCGCAGCGTCGCGTTGAAGCCGCCGTCGGCGAGCGCATAGCCGGCGCTGTCGACGGTGAAGCAGGCGCTTTCATCCGCGCCGAGCTTTTGCCAGAGTTCCTCGGAAACCAGTTGCGCCAGCCGCTTGCCGGTCACCCGCTCCATGATGAAGGCCAGCACATCGGTCTCGATCGAGCGATACTCGAACGCCTCGCCATGCGGTCGCACCTTGTCCTTAAGCCGCAGGATCAGCTCGAACAGATGCGACGGCCATTGGAAGGATGGGTCGCTGCCGGGCGGCACCGGCTTCCAGCCGGTGGCGACGTCGACCTGGGCGATCTCTGAGCAGGGATTTGTGTATTCCTCGGAAAAGCGCACGCCCGTCGTCATGTCGAGCACATGCTGCACGCTGGCGCCCGTCCAGGCGGTCGCGCCGAGTTCCGGAAGGTAGCTGGTGACCGGCTTTGCCGGATCGATCAGTCCTCGCCCGACGAGGATGCCGAATACCGAGCCGGTGACAGACTTCGCCATCGACTGAGACAGGTGCAGCGTGCGCTCGTCCATCCCGTTGAAATAGCGCTCATAGGCGATCCTGCCGTCCTTGAGCACCAGGAATCCGTCCGTGTAGGTCTCGTCGAGCAGCCCGGCGAGCGTCGTCGGCGCACCTGTGCTGTCCTCCACCGGCAATGCGTCGAGATCGACCTCGGCCCGTTCGAAACGATGGCGATGGCCGTGGCCACGCCAGACTTCGACGGTCGGCAGGAACTCGCGGATATGCTGGAATGCCCATCGGTTCCACGGCGGCCGGTCCCAGTCGAGCTTCGGCGGCACCAGCCTGGGCGGCGAGCCCTGCATGATCGGCGGCCGCGGATCCGAGTTGCGGTAGGAATCCATGATCAATGTCCCGACGACATGAAAACGGACCCGGCGGCGCCTGCCGCCGGGTCCGTCACGATGCGGCTACTTCTGCAGTTCGGTCCAGATCTTGGTGTAGAGTTCCTGGACGTCCGGCGGGCACATCAGCTGCAGCTCGGCTTGCGGCTTGGCATCGGCCGGAATGACCACTTCGGGCGCATCCTTCATGTCGGCCGGCATGTATTTGTCCGAACCGGTGATGGCATTGGCGTAGCGATGGAAAGCCGACAGCCCGGCGGCATTTTCCGGATCCATGATGAAGTTCTGGAACAGCTTGGCATTCTCGACATTCTTGGCTTCCTTGAGAACGACCACATTGTCAC
>NZ_RZOT01000500.1:0-4616 GCF_003999085.1 Mesorhizobium sp. M4A.F.Ca.ET.090.04.2.1 | reverse complement strand
GATCAGCGCCACCTTGTGGACGCCGACCTTCTCGCAGACGCGCGCATAGACCTCGCGCGCCAGGAGCCTGAGCGGCAGGCCGATGACGCCGCTCTCATGCGCCACCATGCGCTCGATGGCGAGGTGGGTCTTGCCGGTGTTGGTGGGTCCAAGCACGGCCGTCACGTCGCGGCCGGAAAGGATCAACGGCTGGGGGTGTTTCGGCTGGACGTTCATCGGCCCGGAAATAGACTTTCTGCCGCTCGTAGTCGGGGGCGCGCCGGCGATGGCGCGTGTGACAGCCGACACATAGGGATTTCGAGCGCGAAGCGAAAGCGGAATGTTCCGCCGTCGGTCTCCATGGGTCGCGTGGGGGGGCGAAATCCGCTCCCGATTAACGGTTGGAACGAGTCTGGAACGAATCGGCGACGAATCGCTGACTCGCCGAAGTTCATGGTTTGTTCATGGCTACATGTGGATTTTTTGACGATGAGTCTCACCATATGCTGAATCGCTTGATTGGCCCGTTTCATGCAGGACGAACGCGAGTCGCGCGTCGCCGTTAACCTTTGCCGATGAACGACCGACGTTGTTCGTCTGGCCTCGGCCAAGATTATGAAATTCTTGACGTTTCCTAACGGGCCTTAATCTTTCGGGTACGTTTCTCGGCCCTCGGCGTTAACGTTCCGGCCCAAAGCCGGAACGAATCGGCGACGAATCAGCGATGTCGGGATTTTCTTGGTTTGTTCACCCCAACATGTTGTGTCGCAGGGAGGTTTTCCACCGAGAATCCACAGGTTGGGCACATGCTTTTGCACAGGCCGCGCGCGAGCCATTAACCTTTGCGTGCCGGAGCGGGGCAAAGGCGTCGCGCGAGGGGCCCGCACAGCGGAGAGGTGACAAACAAAACGGGCCGGTTTCCCGGCCCGTTTTTGTCGATGTCTATTTCTCGGCGCGGGGCGTCAAACGAAGTACTGGCCGCCATTCGCGGTGATGGTCGAGCCGGTGATGAAGCCGGCCTCGTCGGAAGCGAGGAAGACGACGCAGCGCGCGACTTCTTCCGGCTCGCCGAGCCGGCCCACCGGGATCTGCGGGATGATGCGCTCGTTGAGCACCTTCTCGTCGATTGCCCTGACCATCTCGGTGGCGATGTAGCCGGGGCATATGACGTTGACGGTGATGCCGGCGCGGGCGCCCTCTTGAGCCAGCGCCTTCGAGAAGCCGATGTCGCCGGCCTTGGCGGCGGAATAGTTGACCTGGCCGGCCTGGCCCTTCTGGCCGTTGATCGAGGAGATGGTGATGACGCGGCCGAACTTGCGGTCGCGCATGCCGCCCCACAGCGGATGCGTCATATTGAAGACGCCGGACAGGTTGGTGTCGATGACCTCTTTCCACTGCTCGCGGGTCAGCTTGTGGAACATGGCGTCGCGAGTGATGCCGGCATTGTTGACGAGCACCGAAACCGGGCCGAGATCGGCCTCGACCTGCCTGATGCCGGCAGCGCAGGCGTCATAGTCGGCGACCGACCATTTGTAGACCGGGATGCCGGTCTCGGCCTTGAACTTCGCGGCCGCCTCGTCATTGCCGGCATAGTTCGCCGCAACCGAATAGCCGGCCTTCTTCAAAGCGATCGATATCGCCGCGCCGATACCGCGCGATCCGCCCGTGACGATTGCTACCTTACTCATGCAGTTCCTCCCTTTGGTCGGAAGAGCGAATAGGGAGTAGCGAATAGCGAGTAGGGATCTGATATCCCGTCACGTCATTCTACCCTATTAGCCACTCCCTATTCGCTATTCGCTAAGTTCAGAGCGCTTCCACGCACATGGCGACGCCCATGCCGCCGCCGATGCAAAGCGTGGCAAGACCCTTCTTGACGCCGCGGCGGCGCATCTCGAAGACCAGCGTGTTGAAGACGCGGGCGCCGGAGGCGCCGATCGGATGGCCGATGGCAATGGCGCCGCCATTGACGTTGACGATCGACGGATCCCAGCCCATGCCCTTGTTGACGGCGCAGGCTTGTGCGGCGAAGGCCTCATTGGCCTCCACCAGGTCCAGGTCCTTGACCGACCAACCGGCCTTATCCAGCGCCCGCTTCGAGGCCGGAATCGGGCCGGTGCCCATGATCGCCGGATCGACGCCGGCGGTCGCCCAGGAAGCGATGCGGACCAGCGGGGTGATGCCGCGCCGGGCGGCTTCGGCCTCGCTCATCAGCAGCGCGCCGGCCGCGCCGTCATTGATGCCGGAGGCATTGGCGGCGGTGACCGTGCCGTCCTTGTCGAAAGCGGGCCTAAGTTTGGTCATGGCGTCGAGCGTCGCGCCGTGGCGGATATATTCGTCCTGGTCGACGATCGTATCGCCCTTCTTGCCCTTGATGGTGAAGGCGACGATCTCGTCCTTGAACTTGCCGGCCTTCTGCGCGGCCTCGGCCTTGTTCTGCGAAGCCAGCGCGAACTGGTCCTGGTCGTCACGGGTGATCTGGAACTGGCGCGCGACATTCTCGGCGGTATTGCCCATGTGATAGCCGTTGAAGGCATCCCACAGCCCGTCCTTGATCATGGTGTCGATCATCTTGTAGTCGCCCATCTTGACGCCGGCGCGCAGATGCTGGGCATGCGCCGAGAGCGACATCGATTCCTGGCCGCCGGCGACGATCACCTTGGCATCGCCGGTGGCGATCTGCTGCATGCCGAGCGCGATCGCGCGCAGGCCCGAGCCGCAGACCTGGTTGAGGCCCCAGGCGGTGGTCTCCTTGGGCAGGCCGGCGTTGATCGAAGCCTGGCGGGCAGGGTTCTGGCCCTGGGCGGCGGTCAGAACCTGGCCGAGGATCACCTCGTCGACTTCCGAGGGCTCGACGTTGGCCCGCGCGAGCAATTCCCTGATGACGACCGCGCCGAGTTCATGTGCCGGGGTGGCGGCGAAGCTGCCGTTGAAGGAGCCGACTGCCGTGCGCGCGGCGCTGGCGACAACTATGCCATTGGATGCGGACATTTTCTTCTCCAGACTTCGAGGTGTCGTGTTTTAGGCTATCGTTGAGGAACTTTCTTGCCCTTTCCCGGTGCCAAGTCAAACCGGAAATGGGCATGCCGGCCATGCGCCGCAAGCAGGCCTGCGCTGGCCAGGGCTGCAGTCCCCGCTTCGCTGCGCAGCATATTCCGGCCGCCATGCAGCATTAATCGATCTTGCACTGCACAAACCACTTGGAATTGTGACGCTTTTGCGCATATCCTTGACAGGGCGCAATCGTTACCGGCTGCTTACTCAAATGCGCCGGTGTCCGGGGAGGATACTGATGGCCGCGAAAGACGACCCGATCGTCATCAAGAAATATGCCAACCGCCGACTCTACAACACCGGCACCAGCACCTATGTGACGCTGGAAGACCTCGCCGACATGGTCAAGAAGGGCGAGGAATTCACCGTCCAGGATGCCAAGACCGGCGACGACATAACGCATCCAGTGCTGACCCAGATCATTTTCGAGCTGGAGAACAAGGATGGGCAGAACATGCTGCCGATCCCGTTCCTGCGCCAGCTGATCGCCTTCTACGGCGACCAGATGCAGATGATCGTGCCCAGCTTCCTCGAGCAGTCGATGATCGCCTTCTCCAAGGAGCAGGAACGTTTTCGCGAACAGATGAAGGGCGCGTTCGGCAAGTCGCCGATGGACATGATGAAGATGTCGACGCCGATGAAGGCGCTGGAGGAGCAGACGCGCCGCAACATGGAGATGTTCCAGAACGCCATGCGCATGTTCACGCCGTTTCCGTCGGCGACGGCGAACGGGGCTTCGCCGACCCCAGCCGAGCCTGCGAAAAAGGAAGTGCCGGAAAAGTCCGATGATCTCCAGGAGCTGAAGGAACAGATCGCGGCCATGCAGCGCAAGCTCGACACGATGTCGTGACGGGCACGTTGCCATACAGGTGAAGCCGGCCTGACCTGAATCTCAACAAGCCCTGGAGCGACGCGCCCCAGGGCTTGGCTTTGATAAGCACCAGTTCCGCTAAATCCCGACGGGCCCGTCGTAGCGGGCGCGGGGCCTGATCAGGCGGTTGCTCATGACCTGCTCGACGGCATGCGCGGCCGAGCCGACGCTGCGCCCGAGCGCGAACAGCCGGAACGGCGCATCGGGCGGCAGGCGCAACTGACGCGTCAGCGCGGCCAACGCGAAGTCAATGTTCGGGCGCGCCCCCGTCGCGCCGAGAACGGCATCGCCGAGGCATGACATACAGCCATCGATCTCGACATCGGACAACAACGCCTCCGCCCTTGGGTCGCCCTCC
Organism: Mesorhizobium sp. M4A.F.Ca.ET.090.04.2.1; assembly: GCF_003999085.1. Taxonomy (NCBI): domain Bacteria; kingdom Pseudomonadati; phylum Pseudomonadota; class Alphaproteobacteria; order Hyphomicrobiales; family Phyllobacteriaceae; genus Mesorhizobium; species Mesorhizobium sp. M4A.F.Ca.ET.090.04.2.1. The sequence continues at coordinate 354 of NZ_RZOT01000500.1, read as the reverse complement.
GGATAGAGTGGATGGCCAAAGCCGGGCAGCGGCCGGTCGTGGCCAAGCCAGCGCTCGACCGCCGCATCGGCTCCCAGCCTTTCGGCGTCCTCGACGAGATTGAGCAAGGCCTCGCCGGCGCCGCCATGGCGCGGTCCGGACAGTGTGGCAAGACCGGCAAGCAGGCAGGCGGCAACCGACGCGCCGGTGGACGCGGCGACCCGCGTGGCGAAGGTCGAGGCGTTCAACTCGTGATCGGCGAGCAGCACCAATGCCCTGCGTATCAAATTGGCGCCGGCAGTGCCGACCGACCAGCCGCGCGCCAATCGCTCATGCACGGCGCCGTTTCCCGCAGCCGCGCCGAGCGCCTCGGCC
>NZ_RZOT01000004.1:0-33723 GCF_003999085.1 Mesorhizobium sp. M4A.F.Ca.ET.090.04.2.1 | reverse complement strand
GTTCTCGGCATTGGCGCCGATCGCCGCCGGCAGCGCGCCGGCGACCGCCGCGATCGTGCCGTCGAGCGACAATTCGCCGAGCACGACATAGCCGGCCAGCATATCGCCCGGGATGGCGCCGAGCGCCGCCATCAGGCCGAGCGCGATCGGCAGGTCGTAGTGGCTGCCTTCCTTGGGCAGGTCGGCCGGCGCGAGGTTCACTGTCACCTTCTTCGATGGCATCGACAGGCCCGACGCATGCAGCGCCGCCTGCACCCGCTCGCGGCTTTCCGCCACCGCCTTGTCCGGCAGGCCGACGATCTGCATCATAAGGCGGATTAATTTTCCAAGCTACTTGATGGAACAAGACAGATCATGGCGGTCACCCGGTTTTCGTTGTGACCTCACATGGCAAGTTTTCCGGGGAGCGTGGTTTGGGAACCAGAAGGCCGCTATCGATGATAAAGTCGAACGAAGCCTGAAGAACGTCATCCTCTATCACGTGCTGATCGTTAGCGGCAAAATTGATGTTCGAAAATCTTGAGGGGGAACCATGGGTCTGTTCAGGAGAAGCGCACCGCCACCGGCCGTAGAGAGAATTTTTGAAAAGCTGCTCCGCTTAATACAGGACGACTCGACTCAGAACGAGACGCTTCATCCTTCGATACGCGAGCGTGTCATTGGCGGAGCATCTGTGGATCAAATTGCCGGTGCAACTGGAGAGTTTGGTCGCACGCTTACAAATCCAGTGCCTGTTAACGGTCCGGTTGGCGAAATCTCATACTTATCCCGTCTCAGAACCTCGGCGGGTCACCGCATCTTTGGCCACCGTTTAGGTGCCATCCAAAACGTGGACGTATTCGAGACGGTCTCGTTCGATGGCGCGGTATGGGACATACTCATGCTGAGCCTCTATCATCCTCGAAAAAGCCGAATGGCACCCGGTGGGTATTGGCTGGAGAGTCCCGAGAAGGTCAATACGTTGTTCAGCGCCACCAATGATTTCGTGGATCCGTTCCCGAGCAGCCTAGGCCAAGCCCTACGTGCCACCGGGGAGAAGATGGGGGCTCCCGTTTTCATGCCCCCGAGTGAGTTGCAAGGAACACTGGGGGTGAAACCATTCCGTCGACCGCAGGACCATCAGGAGAAGGTTGCTACGCTGATCAATTACATGCGCTCCCGATAGCTTGCCTGCCCAAGACCTTCGCCGAGGAAGTGGCGGCACTTGCCGACTTCCTCACGGATTGCCACGTGTGATCCGACGTGACGTTGCCCTTCGAGGGCGAGACCGTCAGTGGTGGCACTCGGAGCTGGCGCCATACTTTACGAAATATTCCTCGTAGCTTCTTACATTGCGCTAAATGTCGATCGAAGAACGCAAATATCCGGGTGAACTGGCATCCCCGCAGCAGGTTCATGAGCTTGCGGAAGAATACCGCAAGGCGGCATACCTGCTCCTTCAGCTTGGGCGACCCGGCAAGCCGCTCACACGAGCGCCGTTCAGATTGACGGCAATCCATGCGATTGAACTCTATCTGACCGCGCTTCTGCTACACCGTGGGCACAATCCAGCTCAGATCCGCAAAATGCAGCACAATCTGTCAGAACGGACGGAACAAGCCCTCGCAGCTGGGCTACGCCTTCGCGCGAAAACCGCCAAACACCTTGAGTCCCTCAGCCAAAACCGGGAATATCTCGTCACCCGCTACGGCCCGGAATTGGCAGCAACCGCCTCGCAGATAAACCGCCTTACCGCCACCCTTGAAGAGGTGGCGGTAAAGACCACGGTGCTGATCGCGCTGCCTGTCAGATCGCAACAGGCAGACTCAGCTATTGGCGTAGAGGTTCAGGGCCGAGTTCCGGCAGCTCCTCTGTCTGCAAAGACTGACAATTGAACGCAGGGGGAAATGAATGCGTTGGGGGGCGATTTTGGTTGTCGTCGGCGGGTATATGGCTGTGGCACCGATGCCGGCGATTGCCACCCAGGCTGATGTGACCGTTTGCTTTACGCCTGCCCAGAAGTGCGAACCGGAAATCGTAAAGGCGATCGACAAAGCCCGAGAGGCCATCCGTGTGCAGGCTTATGGCTTCAGATCGCTCCCAATCATCCATGCCCTTCAACGCGCGGCCCAGCGCGGCGTTGAAGTGCTGGTAATCTTGGACAAAACGAATGACCGAAAATATTCCGCAGCAACCCTTTTATCGGCATTCAACATTCCGGTCTGGATCGACTATCAGCCAGCTATCGCTCACAACAAGGTAATCATTATTGACGGGCATCTCGTGATCGGCGGCTCTTACAACTACACAGCCGGGGCTGCGTCTCGAAACGCCGAAAACGTGACATTCATCGATTCACAAGCGATTGCCAAACGATACCTCGCAAACTGGGAGAGCCGGCTGAGGGTGTCGAGAGCCTTCAGATAATAGATGCCGAGGTCAACTGTGCACGTGTCATTGGTAATCCTTGCTGTCTCTATGCTTTTCGCTCCACAGGCTTACGCCAGCGGCACACTTGCCGAGAAGATACGGGAGAACGCAGCCTGCCAACAATTCAACGACGGATGCAGCATCTGCAAAATCAGCCAGGGCGTCGCGTTATGCTCAAGTCCCGCAATCGCCTGCATCGAGACCGAGTGGTATTGCGCATCCGATGCTTCGAAACCTGGCCAACCAGAAGGCGAGCTGCGTCCTCGTCATTGACATGAGCCCTCCACAACGACAGTCAGGCAAATACGTCAATAGCTTCATCGTCCGCTCTAGTCTGTTGCAACGACCTAGCCTTGAACCTGCCGATGATGCCCCGTGCAGTCAGACGTGGGCTGGCTGAAAACCCGTGCTCGTAGCCGGTCCCATTAAATCAAATCGCGGCTTCCTAGTTCGCCTCGCCTAACCTAGGCTTGATTCGACGTTAGGAGGTCAATTACACATGTCGGACGGCGTCGAAGCCAAAAAGCCGCCGTCGAGTTTCGATGCCGGCGACCTTGTCTAGCATCTCAATCAAGGCGTCGGTCCTCTTCTTGTGTTCCAGAAATTTGGCAGCGCGGAAGGCTTCCGTCAGTGTCGGCGGCTCTCCCAGGAAGAAGAGCTTATCCTGCGAATAAATCTGCGTGATCTCGTTGACCCAATCCACCATCCAAGGCGGGGCGAAAAGAGACGCGCAATTCGGAGAGGAACGCATAGCCATCGGCGTGCAAAGATACACGCAGAGGTAGGGTGTTAGCGAGATAAGAGCTCGACCACTTATCCTGTTGGCAACTAACCCGCCGGTCAACCAATCTAGACTTCCGTCGCCAAAGATGAACTTTTTTATGGGGGAACGCAATAGAACAACGTATTGGTTTGTAGTGGAGCCAGTTTTGCACAATTTCTTCGCGATATTGTACCTTTGTGACATATTTATCTTGCCAATTTCTTCATTTGGCGGCAATCCGAGCATTTCCGGGTAACTCGCGAAGCGCGAACGGTTAGCCGGACTTCGGATTAGAAGCGAATATATTAGCAGGAGAAGATCGCGATGAATTTTCTCATCCAAATCATAATATTTGCAGTAATCGCGCCAATCAGTTGCTTTTTTGAGCTTAAGCTTTACCAATTGAACGTAATCGATGAGTGAATATCCTAGAGGTTTGAGCTTTCTTAGTGCGATAACGATGTCATGAATCTCGTTGTCAATGTCGAACTCGCGTTCAAATCTGTGTTCCCAAGAGGTACCCTTAAAGAGCGTGTGACCGTGAATTTTGAACCCAATCTGTCTATTTGCGGCTCGCTTGCGGCCTTTTTTTCCGCTCGGTTCGATCCATGAGACATCGCCAACTTTGTCGGTCCAATAGGATTGCAGCCCGACCGGCCACCAATGATGGTTCTTCGACTTGTCCGTGCCTGACATGCATCCTCTCCGCAGTCTTGTCGGCATGACGACGGCAGCACCGTCAGGGAGCGTTTCTGATCCCGTCACAAGAAGGATATCGAGAGCATCCCCAGAACCGTTTGCCGGCATAGCGCCCCCTATGGGCAAGGCGGCTTACCATGAGCGATCCGCATTTAGGACACGTCACTCGGCCCGGGCTGGCGGATGACGACGGGTTCCGGCTCGGCGGTGTCGGCGCCACCGGCGACACCGGCCTTGCCGCGTGAGATGAGAAGCGCGGCGCGCTGGCAAACATTGAGTCAGGCGGCGCGAGATTGAGCGGTGACACGGTGATGCCGATCGTATTTGCATCGGCCTCCGCGACCTTGAATCGCCTATAGGCCTCCACCAGAGTCGCGTGAGGGTTACTCTTTGAAGTTTCTATGCGCCTAATCGCATCGCGCAGCGCGTCGGCACCTGAAACCAGCCGTTTCTGGAGGTCACTACGCATCTGAGCGACCTTTTGGTCGATCTTTTGCCTCTCAGCTTGGTCGATGGGTGTAGGATTTGGATTGAACACGAACCGCGCTTCGTGGCGCCTTTTCCAGTCAAGGAGACGCTGCCTGCGGACTTCTCCGATCCCCGGAACCCTTGTGACGTTGTGGTCAATATCTGCAGCCGTTTCGTAACCATACGCGACAAGCGTCTGGGCCAGACCTCGGTTGATTGACTGGATTCTCTCCTTATCGACCCGGAATCTGTCGAGATAGTCACTTAGTTGTTTCGTGCGGCGGCTATCCTGATATTCGCTGTGCCACTTCGCCTGTAGCTGCGCCAAGTTCTGATATTCCTGCTTGGCTCGCTCCAAGTCCGCCTTAATTTTGAAAGGCTCAATCGAACCGCTATTGCGGTGAAAGACCTCTAGCTCGGCTGTGACAAGGCCGCGATCTCGATCTAACGCCTTTTGTACCTGTGTGAATGCCTCCGGATTAGAACCGAGCCTATTCAGGCCAAAGGCAGCCATCCCTAGGGCTATCCAAAAAAGCGCCGGGATGACTACAACCAAGCCAACGGCTGCGCCAATGATCAGCACCCCCAATATCCTGTTGGTTCGGCGAGCGCGAACCGCTTCCCTTCCAACGTTGCTTGAAATTGCCGTTGTGTAAGGCAGTAGCGGGATGACGGTCTGAGGATCCGGCAAGGCTACGGCCTCGATCGCCGCCCAAATCTGATTGAGATCGAAATTGGCGACCGCGGCTGGCGACACGGTGCTTGCCCTGAAGACCGGCGGAAACAGCGCGGTACCGAATTGGTTGTCCATAGCGCACCAAGGACAAGATCCGGCATCCTTCGGAAAGAAATGCTCCTTGTGGGTGGGACAGGTCACGAGAGAGCTTTCGATAGTTCCTATTAGGGTGACCCAGTCACGAGCGCTCGGCCGTATCCGGTTTGGATCTGCCGTAAAGGCTTGCTCGAAGGCCATGGCGACCGTCTTAGGCATCATCGACGGACCAGGGCCATGCGGAGGTGGGGCCATGCCCGTCTGACGCAAGGTGGAGTATGCGTAACGCCCCTCGGCAATAGCCCGTTCAAGCGGCATCTCGTCAGTGCCGCTATAGCGGCCGGCGAAAGGATGTTTGCCCAAGAACAGGAGCTGGAAGATCGCCACCGCTAAGCCGAACGCATCATGATTGACGGTTCGTACGATCTGGTCGAGGGATTTTCCCTGAAGTTCAGGTGGCGTGTATTCCGGCACACCTACCCGACAAAGATGGTTCGTCCCGTCACGGCTGACCTGGAAGCTGTCGGCATCGATTATCGCGACAAGAGCGCGATCGGAGATTAGGAAGCCGGAATGATTGATGTCACCTACGACACAGCCGGCATTGTGAACAATCCCCACTGCTGCGGCCGCATTCTTGGCGGAGCGCACCAGAAATCGGTAGTCAGCCTCGGGAAAATTCTGCTTACGGGCCTTGGGGGCGTAGAGTTCATGGAGCGGCTTCGACGCACTGACAAGATTCATCGTGAACCCGAGGAACTTGCCTTTCGTGTCGGTTACAATCTCGGTCGGAAACGAAATGAGCTTCGTGCGGGATGCAAATCCAGCTTGGACGATGGCGCTGATCTTTTCGAAGCGGAGCCGATCAGGCTGGAAATAGACTTTCACAGCCTTCGTAGGATCATTAGCCAGCTGATAAACTTCGCCCTCTCCACCTTTGCCGATTCTGCGACCAAGTGGAACCTGTTGGCCTCCTACTCGAATAACGGGTGCAGTCATCGACGTACTGCTACGATCATCGTCTTGTCGTCATCGGTTCGCTCGTTGATCTTCGGCGACCCAAGGTAGGAATGGAGTTGGCGCGAGAGGACGCGTTGAGCTCCCGGCAGTTCGCTGTCTTTCATGGCTCCGCTCATGGTGTCAAAGAATCCGGATGGTGCGGATTGGCTCGCAAAATCGAGGACAAGTCGCTCTATCCCATCTGAAAACAAGGCGATTGCATGCGGGGGATTGTCAAAGGTCGATGTGCGCAGCCGGACCCCAGCGTTGTCTGTCACGAAGAAAGTAGTCGATGCGTACTCACCAGACTCTGGCCAGGACACGCATTCCCATTGCCCACCCGGATCATCCTGTCGAACGATCGCTCCGTCGCCAACATGGGCGACGAATAGACTTCGAGCGTCCGACATTGCAAATAGCATCGTCGCCGCGAAATCACGCATTTGTAGCCCGTGGCGTGTAGCTGTTGAAGCGATCGAATCTCGCAATTCGTCGATCCATTCCTCGAAGAGATTTCGATTAGGCACCTTTCCATGTGCCCGCGCTCTGTTGGTGAGCAACCGGCAGGTGATGGCAGCTCCATACCGGCTGTGAGACGCGCTGCCAGCTCCGTCCGAAACCGCGGCAATTAGTCTGCCATAACGCGACTCGAAGCAGCGATAGGCGTCTTGCCTATGGGTGTTCGAACGCTCGTGTGATGTCCCCCGCCTCGAGGCGGCAATCCATTTCCACTTCGACACAGATCACCCGGCGACGGCCCATCCATCCGGTGCTGCCGGGTTTTGCAGTGGAACCTGCTCACCCGGTTTCGATTGCGACACGGAACTGAGTGACGCTGAAAGCCACCGAAAGAACTCGGCGAACTGCAGGCCCTTAAGTTTAAGCGGCGTACGCACCGATATTTGTTGGAGGACGCCCATGTCGGCACCCTCGACACCCACGGCATAGAACATGAACTCCTTTTTGCCCTCGCCCTGATGAACAGCTTGGGCGGCCGCCTGCCAGGAATCCGTTGGTGCGCCGTCCGTGATCAGAAATATCCACGGTCGATAGTAGGGAGTACCGTGGGCCTTGTACGCGGATTTGCGGTCGCGAAGCATCTGAAGGCCGTGCATAACTGCTTCACCTAGCGGTGTCGCTCCGGCAGCTTGTAGAAGCGGCGGATAAAAGCCATCCACCGTCACGAATTCCGAGACGGTTTGTACTGGCCCGAAGCTCAATATGGCGATTTCAACGCGCTTGGCGGCGAGACTGTCTTCTGACAGCGCTTGCTTGAATGCGGCGATGCCCTCGTTTAGCTGCCGAAGCGGTTCGCCGGTCATGGACCCGGAATTATCGAGAAGAAGAATGCAGGGACAGCGCGGTTCCGTGTTCTCTATGAGATCGGCGCCGCCAAATGGCGTCTGTTCAAGATCGGTCATGCCTGAGTCTTTCTTTCCAGATATTTTAGGTTGTCAAAAGTATGGGCGACTGTGCGTCAGCACGTGAGGGCGGCTACCATCGGGTGATATCGCTGCCCACCTGGTTGGGCGTTCAGTGAAAAAGCTTCGCCAATAGACCCCAGAACGAGAATGTCGTCCGATTGTAGACCCGGTTGTAGGCGGCCTTTTTCGGACTTGTAAGCCAGCCCCAACCTCTTGGCGCGCGAAGGCCGAGCTTCGTCTTGATGATGCGTTTTGGTGATGTGCGTGCCGCGAAGCCGCGTCGCAAACTAGGTCTGCGCATACCAAATTTCATGACTTTTCCCCCTGCCGCGTACCATATAAAACCATCATTGGGGCCGGTTTACTAGTACCTTCGCCAATGCACTCTTAGTCCATCCGTCGTTGTTGAGACCGCCTTCAGTCGCTGACGCATTTGTTGTTCGTTGTCGCTATGCCTTGCCGGATTCCGTACTTGGATACTTCGGCCGATACCGTTCCTGCGGCGTCTTCCAGGATCGGAAGAAATCAAGGGGATCCTGGGTTCCCAGGAAGGTGCGCGCAAGCCTCTGAGAAACGATGGGGTGATCCTGGCTCACAGTATGCCCTCCGGGGTTACACGCAGGGTGCAGCTGAGAGTAAAATCGGGGCACGGCGGAGTTGTTGCCGACATTGATGCCGTCGATTCCGCTGACAATCCGCCGCGCCGAATCCGCATCGTCGTCGGAATTGACGTTCCTATCCACGAGGCGCGAGATCGGGCCGTTCGCTATGCGGAACGTCATGGCTTCGGCTACGTGCAAATCATCGACAGCTCTCATCTTGCCGGCGATTCCTTCGGGGCCTAGATTTCTCTGGCTGTTGATATGTCTCCGACGACAGGGTGCAGCGCGTGCTGGTCGGCGCAGCTACTTACGGGCCCCTGGTCCTATGTCGCGATGAACGGAACCAGCTTGTCGCATCATTTTCCCAGATTCGGCTATTTGGTCTGGTAGTCAGCAAGCCTACGTTTGGATAGCCGTCCAGCCAAGATCCTCCTGCAACCGTTGGCGATAACCCGTCATGATCTGTATGGGTGTCTTGCGGACGTACTCTTCTGCATCAGCGTGTTCGCCCCGTTCAATGAGCATTTGGAAGTGCCCCAATACCGCATCGTAATCCGGCACGACGTTGGACCTGCCCTTAAGTCCGGGTTTCAGGTTCGTCCACACCACTGCATCAAGCTTGTGCGCCGGAGCCCATGCAGCGATAGCCGCCGCGCCACGCCCGTTGGACGCTCCATCGGCTTTCCGCCACCACCCAACTGAATACTGGATGTTCCCTTCCTTTATGCCCTCCCGTAATGCCAAGGCTTCTTTTGCAGCGTCCAAACTATCGACCTCCAGCAGCACCCACAGGGATGCCACTGTCTCGGAAACGTCGGCGATCACTAGCGTTAAGCGCTTTCGGCTCGATTCGCGCGCAAACTCTATCGGCAGTGTCGGGCCGTCCGTTTGCCACTTGCCAGACACTGGCAAATCTCGATGGTCCCAAATCAAGGACCCCCAACCCAAGGAGGCGATTCTCATCGGCTTCTTAACGCCATTTGACAATTAATTCTTGCAGCTTGATAATTTAATGGGCTACCGATCCTTCGTTGCCCGACCCTCTTCACACAATTACTCCGTTCTTCTGGAAGTGACGCATCAACATGTAGATGCGGTCGACGTAAATAATAAACTGCCCCAGGTTTGCGAGAATAACTCCCTTCTCCAAATCCGGCACTATCTGAGGGTGACCGACGGCATTTCGAGTATGACGATAGAAATTAAAGGCGCCGTCGAGCAATTGCGTCAGATCCTGGGCAAGTACTTGATCGTTTGGCTTATTTTTAGAGCCAGCGTAGGAAGCCTTAAACTCATCGTACTTCTTGGATATCATTCTATTATTTACACGTGACAAAAAACTGTTCCGATGCGCCTCATTGGCAATAGCCGCTGCATATGTTTCGATTAGCAGAAGGATGGCTTTTTCGCTGGCGGCGCCCAGCATGAAAGCGGCACCCGCCACGCTTTCGGCCTTGTAGCAGCGGAGCGATTCTTGGAAGAACCACAGTATAACATCATCACATTCCGGAACGCGATCACGAAGAGTTTGAGGAAACTTCTCGATTTCTGCTGGGAGTAAGGCAACAGGGCCACCATTGCCCTTCTCAATGCTCTCTTTTAACTGCTCAAGCCACGTTTTGAGGTCGCCTAGCTTTCCCTCTACGTGCAGTTTTCCACTATTGTAAACGTTGATAGATGCCGCCTGTGCGCCCGACTTTACAGTAAACTTCGTGGCGTGCTGGATGTCGCCTTCGTGAAAGTCCATTTTGTGCGCTGTCAACGCATCCCGCACGGTCGCGCAGACCTTTTCGTCACCATTACTCATGTTGCCCTCAGTATCCCTAGCGATAGCCCGACGATAAGTGCCTCCGAGTCCGATTCGCAAGGTCAGTCGCCTGAGTCGCCGACGTCCCTGTCGGGTTTCACCAAGTTGACATGGCTGACACCGAGAGCCTGCGCGAGTCTGTATGCTGTCTCAAACCTTGAGTTGCGGAGCGCCGTTTCAATCCGCTGATATGCTGCTGACTAATGTTGTCAGCGACCCAGGCCAGCGTGCACCAACTCACGTCAGCTTCTCCTCCAGGGACTTAGGCGCCGTTGTCTCGGAGCGCATTTCGGGAGGAGCCCTTAAAACATAGACCAGCGTTTATGTTTGACGCCTGCTCCCGAACTTCGTGGCTCATACCGCGCAAAATGCGATTGTCGCGAATGAGGGCGATGAGATACGCATGTAATGCCGCAGCTTGGGGAGGGGTTCATGAGCATTTGGTGGGTCAATCTGGGCGAGCGGTTCGCTGAGCAACAGGCGGCGGAAGCGTTGTGGTGTCCCAACAAGACAGTTGCCAAGGACGGAACTCTTGATGCTCCCGCCTGGCACTGGGCTATCATCGAACAAGTGCGTCAAGGCGAGTTCATCGTCCTGGCGCGAGACGGGCGGATCGAGGGACTTGGCGTCGCTCGCCAGATGGCGATATCCGACAGCCCGAAGCCCGCGGGATTTCCAGATGGCAAATGATATGACCGGGGTTGGCTGCTCCCGACCACGTTTATCCTGTTCGGTCATCCTAGAGATCGGAGTGACTTGACCGCTGGTCTGTTTTTGGAGCGGGTCAAGTATAGCCCTCTCTTGAACCAAACTGACGGTACCGGTAGGGGAGCGCAAATCTACCTCACACAAATCCGCGACATCGATGGCGTCGCGCTTTTCGAGCGCATTGCTTCTATCCTCGATATTGAAAAGCCCGGATGGCTACAAACCGGCATCGGAAACCCGGTTGATGCTGACGCTCCCCCGGAGCCGAATTCGCCAACTCCGACCACTCGCCAAGCAATAATCCAGGCGCGTGTTGGCCAAGGGCAATTTCGCAAAGATCTCTTAGATCTGTGGGGCAGCAAGTGTTGCGCCACAGGCTTAGACATCCCTGATCTGCTGGTGGCCTCTCACATTCACCCCTGGTCGGCGGCGAGTGATGTCGAAAAGTTGGACAAGTTCAATGGCCTGCTTCTCTCGCCTGCGTTCGATGCAGCTTTCGACAAAGGATTGATCAGCCTTGCGGACGACGGAACGTGGATAAACTCCGGGAACCTATCACCGGAGCAGTTGGAGCGAGCAGGCCTTGCTAATCTCGAAACCTGTCGAGTGTCCATGCTTACAAAGGATCATGCCAAATACCTCCGACTACATCGACAGAGCGCCCAGGAGCGTGCAGCAGCTACTATCCGCCAGGGCTGAAAGATTTACGCCCCGGCACCGTTGATCCTATGAGCGTGATAGCTGACGCCCTCTCCCATGAAATACGTCGGCTACTACCGCGTTTCGACCAAAAAACAGGCTCGATCCGGGCTGGGATTAGAGGCTCAGCAGCAGATGGTCCGGCAATTTGCCGGAACTCATGGCGAACTGGTCGGAGAATTCGTTGAGGTGGAATCAGGCAGGAACGATCGACGAATTGAACTGGCAAAAGCGATAAACGCCGCGAAAAAGGCCACAGCTTCCCTGCTAATCGCCCGCCTGGACCGATTTTCGAGGCGTGTAAGCTTCATATCGGCGATGATGGAGAAGGGTGTTCGCCTCGTTATTGTCGAGATGCCGAACGCGACAGACTTTCAGCTGCACATCTTTGCAGCCCTTGCCCAGGAGGAGCGTCGGCTGATTTCAGAACGGACGAAAGCAGCGCTAGCCCAGGCCAAGCGCAGAGGCGCCGTGCTTGGTAGAAATGGGAGTGCTCTGGCAATGGCAAACAGGGCTAAGGCGTCTGATTTTGCGGACCGAATCCGCGATGTGCTGCCTAAACGATGGCAATTGATGTCATATTCGGAACTCGCGCGCAGCCTAAACGAGGCGGGTCTCGCCACCGTCAATGGCAACCGATTTTACCCCCAGACAGCTAAGAACCTGGTTGCGGTGCTCTCTCAAGCTCGTGGCATCCTGCCTGAACGCTCGGCAAAGGCTCCCCGAAGACAGAGTTCACAAGTTCGAATCGTGTCGGGCGCGCCAGAAAAATCAAACGGTTAAGCGGACAAGCGGTCTCCCAAAGGCGCCGTCCGACAGTTCCGTCCCACGTAAAGCCGCTAACGAAGTGTCAATTGCCATCCATTAACCATTCTCCTGCTGGAGAACCATCAAATGGCCGAGACATCTATCGAATGGACTGACGCAACTTGGAACCCTGTCGCGGGATGCACGATCCTGACTGCTGGCTGCACGAATTGCTATGCGATGCGGATGGCAGCGCGGCTCGAGGCGATGGGCGTCGACAAGTATGCTGGGCTCACGCGGAAGACCGGGGGCCGGGCAAAATGGACTGGCAAGATTTTCCTTGATCGTAATGCATTGTCGATCCCGGCGACCTGGTCTAAGCCGCGGCTGGTGTTCGTCAACTCGATGTCCGATCTCTTTCACCAAGACGTGCCTGCCCACTTTATCGCCGATGTCTGGAAGGTGATGTCCAAGACGCCGCGCCACACGTATCAGATCCTAACCAAGCGACCCGATCGAATGGTCGAGATCGTTCCTGGCCTTCCGAGACTTCCGAATGTCTGGCTTGGCACCAGCGTTGAGAACAGTCACGTCCTGCATCGGGTCGACGAGCTTCGTATCGTGCCTGCTGCTGTTCGGTTCATCTCGTTCGAGCCGCTGATCGGTAGCGTTGCCGGTGCCAACCTACGCGACATACATTGGGCGATCGTCGGTGGCGAAAGCGGGCCTGGGGCTCGGTTTATGAATCCGATGTGGGTCGACGAGATAGAGCGCATGTGCCGCGGCGTTGGCACGGCATTCTTCTTCAAGCAATGGGGCGGCAAGAACAAGAAAGCCGCAGGCCGCGTGTTGAATGGGCGCACCTACGACGAGATGCCTACCTTGAGCGCATGATAGACCGGCCGAAGTCTTCCGCCAGTCTGATCGCCTTAGGTGACGGATTCGATATCGCGCAAAACAATGAAAACCGCTGCGGCCGCTCCTTAGGCGGAAGCGGCCAAGGGTCGAGAACCTTGGGGAAGATCTGCGCAAGGCGATCTCGAACGTATCGCTCTAAGCCGGCGACGTCGGCTGCGCGCTGCCTGACGTCCTCTCTCTCAAGACTGCCTAGCAAATCAATCGCCGGCGGTATTGGAGAATAGAGTTCCGATTTCCACGCGTCCGTCCCTAGCATCCTGGTCAACGCACGTTCCTTCGTCGCATCGATCTTGCTCATGTCCCGCGCCGCTTGTCGGTAAAGTCCAGACAACGAAAACAGGTACCAGACGTCAATCGCTTTGGTGTCGGCAATAAGCCGAAGCGTGTCCCACTCGACTTCCATGCCGTAGGGGTCGAGGAACATTACCGCGCGAGTTTTCTTCCACCCGTCCCACTTGATCTCTTTCTGGATGAGATCATTGGCGTCCCCACGGACCACGTCGATGTCCCGGCCTGGGTACGATGCCTTCAGCGCTTTCAGCGCTGCAATGTGTTTTGGCTTCGCATCCATGAAAACGAGGCGGTCGAACGGGGGGTCGATGTCGAGGGCGATCTTCGCAGAGCCTCTGCGCTGTTCTACATATTCGGGCGCTGGCTCCTCGAATAAGTCGCCCTCTTTGGCTTTGACGCGCACCGTGCGACTGCCGGTTCCTGCAAACGCATCGATATACCAAACGGCATCGCACCAAGTATGCAGCGCGGCGGAATAGCGCTGGAGATATTTTTCGACAATCTCAAGCTTGATGTCGGTGTGTTGACCGCCGAACTCGTGGTCATCTGCTGCCATTTGCCAACCCCAGCCTAAGGTCTCAACAAAGCTTCTCGCACGCCAAGCCGTCGCCATCCCGATCCAGCTTCCGGCCCCACGAGCAGTTGTGCAGATACCATTGGGCTTCGTCGCACGAACTGATTTGCGAGCAGTATCGCCGAGGCTGGCACGAATAGCTGCTGCCCTGCGCGACCGCCCTGCGACTGACGATGCCGAGCGGCCGGCTCGACGGCGCTGCCCCGTCAGGGTGAGACACGCGCCAATCCCAAGGCGCATGGAAGTTGCCAACCCAAATGCCGACCTTAGCCGCTTCCGCCTTCGCCTGCAGTGGCGCATAGGCGCCGTGGCTGTACCGGGGCCAATCGAGAGCCTGGCCGTGCTCGACCATCCACGCCGCCACGCTGGCGCCGTCGGCGCGCCGGCAGTCACCGACGAAGCGGTGATAGCGATCCCAGGTTACGAACGTGCACTGCACCGGCCGCGAAGCCGCCAGGAAGTTATCCAGTGCTTCCGCCGATCGCCCGCCGCACGGGTATTCGAAGCCCTTTGCATCATCGCAATACTGCTTGCTCTCCGGTGCGTCGATGCCATTGAAGCGGATCCGCTGCCCATGGACTTCGATCGTATCGCCGTCGATGACGGAGGCGACGCCTGTGATCGGCTCCGGTTGCTTAGGCCTGATCAAGCTCTGCAGACTGAATTCATCCAAGCTGTCGGCGTGCTTCATGGCGGTCAGCGCGGCTAAAGCAGCGGCCGCGCCGACGGTCACGAAGACCAGCCGTCGCGGTACGCTAGCCCACCGGAGGGCGCGTGAGCGTTTCGCGCCAGTGCGCTTGCGCCATTGGTCAGATCGATTGTCGTAGCGGGATCTGTCCATCGTCGCGCCTACGCAGACCAGCCGGGCCACGTGGAGTCGATCATGGGCATGCCAGCGCAGTAGTAGTCGTAGACGAACTGCCCGGTGGACATGTCCGGGCACCGCCAAATCACGCTGTAGTTCGGGCCGTAGAATTGATCCCAGGCGACGCCATAGACCTGCGGCCGCGGAACATAGTAGTCGCCACCGCCATTCTTTGCTGCTGCGCCGGCGGCCGCTGCAACACCCGCAACGGCAATGCCGGTCGCGACAGCGTTGTCCGTCTGTATCAGCCTGGTGCATTTCTCGGCCGTTGCACCGCGCCGAACTAGAAGCGCCGTAACTCGATTTCGATATTGTTCGTTGGTGCTGCTAGCGAGCGCATGACAAAGCCCTGTGGTATTCTGCGCCGTCAGCTCGCTGTCGGAAACATTTGTGTTTGTTGAGCACCCGCTGATGAACACGGCCGCGGCCGCAAGAAATGCCTTCGCCTTCATTGAATGATCCCCCACCCCGGCAAATATTTGGGGGAATCTATGGGGCGTGTCTACAACTTTGTTTTCAGCTTTGCCCTGCACCTACTGGCTCCATGAGACCAAATACGATGGCTTCCGAACTCAGCTAACCCTTCGACTAGGCCGGCGCCCGCGCTTTCTCCCGAAACGGCTACGACTGGTCGAGGTGCTATTGAGCGATTGTCAGCGCAGCGCCCCCTTGCCGGCATTTGGCGTAGGGGTCGAAATCAGACGGAGGTGGCCCTGTGCATCAAGCTGGATCGCGAGTGCTTAGGATCGGTGTCATTATCTTCATGTGCCTGTCGATGCTTGTAAGCACCTCCCGCGGGACCATTTTGCGCTCAGGTAGGGGCCACCATCTTTCATTGGCCAGCGCGACTGTCTCGACGACCGTGTTTAAGACGGCGGCCTCTGGCAGACTTGCTCGGTTTGCGAAAGCTTTCCACCGCGATGCCGTGAGCGCCTTGAACGCTCGCTCGCGACCAAGCGAAAGAGCCATGGCGTCGGTGGGGATGTAGGGCACCGTGGAAAGCACATCATACACCGGAGCGAGGGCGGGTCTGCCGCCATCTCCCGGATAGATTAGTGACCAGTTTTTCAAATGCATATCGCCATTCCCTGTCAGAGCCGCAAAGGCCAAGCGACGAACGAATTCGAGAGCCGCCTCACTGGACACAGCCTCGTTCAAGGTAGCCGCGATGTGATGAAAGGCAGCGCCCTCATATTTGCGCGAGGGTTGGACGCCAAACACTTGAGCGAAGTCCTCAATGTGGATCCTTTGGCCGTCTGCGCCTCGATCAAAGCGTTTAACCAAAAGAAGCGGGCCCACGGAATGGATGTTGAGTGCCTCGGGAATATTCTCCAGGGCGGACCTCTCGACCAACTCGTGGTCAGGAACATCCATCCCTATGGCAGCCGCAAGAGCTAGGTTGGCGTATTCATTCTCTGACACCCCGGGAACGTCGCTGGTGGGAATTTTGCGATGTAAAGGCCCGGTTCGCCGTCAATCGGTAGCGTCAAGCCACCGCCTCCCTCCTTGATAACGGAGAGCTTCATCTGCACGCCGGCCAGCGAGAAGCGAGCTTTGGGTTTTTCGTTCGAGAGTGCGCCATCACCGGGCAAGACTTGCACCGCTCCGGACATATCGGCGGCAAGGACTGCCAAAAGATCAAAGTCGTTGTGTCGCCTTATGCCGGCTTCGTGATGGTTCTCCATGGCCTCCCGCAGCTTGCCCTCCGGCAGGAGATTGGCGAAGAACGCAGGAAGGATGCCCGCGAGGGGCTTCGGGTCTCGCCCGAGTTCGCCAGTAGGCGACCGAAATGAAAGGCTGAGAATTGGGGACCCGCCTCTTGCGCGATAGTCCTGTTCGAAGCTCAGCGCATGGGCTGGGCTGCGGACAATGTTGCCAATTTTGCGCCCGCCTAGGAGTACGTCGAGCGACTGTATCCTGGTGCTGGTCATTGACGTATTTCCGCGCCCCCCTTTTTACGCCACGAAGCAGCCCTTTTCTGCGCTGCCGAGATCGCTTCCCGTTTGGTGGTCGGGAAACCTGCCAACCCATAGGCTCTGATCATCGAGCCAAATCGCTGGGCGAACATCTGGCGTGTAGGAAGGTCTGGGTCTGCCTCGATCAGCGCAAGGGTGACGTAACCGAACGTAGCGTGTAACCGCCGGATGCCATCCAGGAGCTGATCATCGGAGTAGTTGCGCCTGCGCTTAGGCACACGCCAGCGGCACTCATATCCGACTGTTGCATACGCAGCTCGAAGACCACCAAAATGCTCGGCATACGTTCTGCAACAAGGCGTGTACCGACAGTAATCAATGATGGCCGACGACAGCTTCCCCTTTTCTCTTAAGAGCCGTTCAAGCCGATCGATCATGTCTTGTTTGGAGAAGGCGTAGCCGGTTCGGCGTCCCATCTGCTGTTGGGCTCTTGCGAACTGCCTTGCCCCGACGATTGCTTCCATTACTCGTGTTCTGATCCACAGGTCTGGAGGATTTCGCTTAGCCGGCCCTCTCATTCGCTTTGTTTTTCTGTTGTACACGTAGTAGCCGACCATCAATTCGCTCGTAAGGACAGTTCTGACGCGTGCCATCGTCCAGGTCCCACCGTTGGTGGAAGGGATGTCCTTGTGGTTCAGTTCCCGGGCGATGCTTGACATGCTCTGGTTTCGCCCAACGAACATGCGGAAAATTCGCCGGACGGTACGGATTTCGTCGATTGGGCCGGGCACGAAGACAACCCGATCGGTACTCAGGCCCTTCTGTTCGCCCAAACCCAGGATAAATCGGGGCTGTCTATCTTTGCTGACCAGAAGGCGTCTTATGCCGTAGGGTATCTGGCCGCCCTGCCTAAAGCCTAGACGAGCCTGCTGTTTCTGTGCCCTGGAAACCTTCTCCGACAGTTCGCGGCTGTACTCGCCAGCCATGACTCGCTTCAGGTTCTTGACGATCATCGAAACCATGCTGCCGTCGTTCTCGAAAGGCTCACCGCAATATTCCACGGCAACCCCGGCCTCTCGACAAAGAAACTCATAGTGGGCTGATTGGTCCGTATCCTGAAACCGACCCCAGCGGCTGACGTCCAGAACCAAGATCGCCGAGTAGATGCGTTGGCCAGTCACCACATCGCTCAGCAACTGCTTGAGGCCATCCCTGCCTTTCAAACTCAAGCCACTTCTACCGGCGTCGGTATAGGTCTGGACAATGGCGAATCCCCGTATTTTGGCAAATTCTGCAATAGCAGCCATTTGGTTTTCGAGAGAATAACGCTGATGATCGGTTGACATCCGAATGTATTGTGCGGCAGGAATGCGAAGCTCTGTCGTAACATTGGTCACTATAGTGCCTCCCCCTGTGACGCTAATAAGCGTTTCGAGAGTGGGATCTTATATCGACCGCCTGATTAATCCAATGAAACTAGAGTGGATGTTTTTCCTGCCTACCCGTTGCCGGTCGAAGGAGGCCTCTGATTGCCTTCGGCGGGTGTAAGTCCTCACCGACGCGCGGAACATTAGTGACTTCGAACGATTTGAGTTTGAGCGTCAGGTGCTGCTGGCGCAGGCTGGTGGGCACATCCAGCCGGCCCGCGTCCACGTCCTCCGTGGCGCGGGCCTTTGGCGGCGAACTCGAACAAGGCGTTCGTGGCGCATGCCTACAGCTGTCAGCAGGCTATCGTCTAACATTTGTTGGCGCGGGATACCTCCTGCCGTGCGAGCATGGTTGCGGCTCGACCTTGGCGGCTCTGGGGTCGTGACCATCTCCTTGCCCGCTGGCTTCGGCCGGCGGGCTTTTTGCTCGGCTAGCCTTTTGCGGTAAAGGGATCGGCGCTCCAATGCTCGACTTGATGCTCGGAGAAGGCGCCTTCATTCTCGCATCCTCCCGGCACTTCTTGAAGCGAACAAAGGCTTCTGCTGCGGCATCGCATTGGATACGCGATGGACCATTTGAGTGCAGGATCACTTGCGCAGCGCGCCTGGAGAGGCCGTGCTTTTCCATGAACAAATCGGGGTCGTACGGGCAGTTGTCGGAGACTGGGTCGCTGCTGGCCTGATATTTGCCCACTCGTTCCTCCTATCCCCTCACGGCAACGCGCGAAGTCGGCGAGCAGCCTGCGATGGAATCGGCGTCGACTGTGACCAAGCCACCGCCGTCAATCCGAACGGTTATCTTGCCGTCGGTGCTATCGACGCGCGTCGCAAAGCCGCTGATTGGGACTTTTTCACCGGCCCTGACTTTCTTCGGCGTGTCGATCGCAAGGGGAAAGTTGTAAGTCGGGATGCTCACGCTCGAAACACCACCCTCCATCACCTTCAGGATGGTGGCTGTCAAAGTGATCTCGTCACCAACTCGCGGACCTCGCGCCATCGTCTCCACCGCTTTGAGGCGGGTAGTTATTTAAACATTCAAGTTATCTAAAATGTTCCGGAACCGATTGGGGTTTGGTGCCTTGAATCGCGGTCCTCTCGAGTTTCCTTGATGCGTTTGAAGTTCATTGAGCCTTTGATGCCGACCTTGGTGGAGAGGCCGCCCGAGGGCGATGCCTGGATCCATGAGGTGAAGTTCGACGGCTACCGGTCGCAAATCATCATCGATGACGCCGAAGTGCGCATCCTCACCCGACGCGGCCTCGATTGGACAGCCAAATATCGGGACCTGGCCGAAACCGCGAGAGGGCTGAACGTCCGGAGTGCGATCATAGATGGAGAAATTATCGTGCTGAACGACGCGGGCGTCTCCGATTTCGGAGAACTGCGCAAAGCCATCACCGGGCGCCAGCACGACCTCTATTTCGTGGCCTTCGATCTCTTGCATCTAAACGGACACGACCTGCGCGAGATGCCTTTGATCAATCGCCGGGAAATCCTCCAGGCGATGATTCCCGAGGGTCAACACATCCAGTTCAGTGAGGCGCTGCCAGGCACTGGCGACGCGGTGTTTCATCTTGTGGATCGGGCTGGGCTCGAAGGCATGGTTTCGAAGCGGAAGGATAGCAAGTATCGCTCTGGGCCATCGACCAACTGGTTAAAGGCGAAGTGCTTCACCATCGACGAATACGAGCTGCTTGGCGTCGAGCGCGAGGCCGGCAAACCGGCTTTCGCTCTGATGGCCGAGCGCGGCACCGGGCGCTACGTTGGCAGCGCCTTTATCACCTTGAACCGGGAAATGCGCGAACGACTCTGGCAGCGCGTCCAGGAGGCTCCAGGAAGTCAACCGAAGGGTATGAAGCGGCCGGCGACGCAGTGGGTAAAGCCGGGGCTGATCGGACGTGTGAAGCACCTGCGGGGCGAGGCCGACCTACGCCATGCTTCGCTGCAGGATTTCCGGGAAGAGGATTGATGGAACCTATCGACCTAAGCCGCATTTGGCCTCATGGTCAAAGCCCGCACACGCGAGTCAATTTCCGCTTTTGAATGTGACGTGATCCGCCAAGCCTTCCTGCGGTGGGTTGCCGAGGACAATCCGCCCGAAGCGCAACGGCGCCCGGCCGTAAAGAACATCGTGCGCATCATGTCAGGCTACGAGACCATTGACCCGGACTTACTGGACTGGATTGTGCGGAAGGAACCGTGAGGCTCGCTCGACGTTGGATCTGTCATGAATCCCCGTTGCCAACTCCCTAACCCATGCAGCGGGCCTACTGAATAGCCCGGCGCCCGATCGTGTCGCTCTGCCATCCTGCTGAGCAGCCGGGCTATTCGGTTCTCGCCAAATGACTCGCAAATCCCCCCAACAGGTGTAAGCTCTCTTGTTGACCCGACAACCCAAAGGGGGGCGTCGATGTTGTGTTCTGTCGTTCCCATTAATTCAGGTCAGTTCAAGCGGGCAGCGCCACTGCAGGGTCGCCGAGTCCTTGTCGTCGAGGACGAGTATCTGATCGCGATCGAACTCGAAGAGGCGATCACCGAAGCTGGCGGCAGGGTAATTGGCCCGGTGGCCAATCCTGAAGATGCATCGAGGAAAATCGCCAGCGAGGACGTCGAATGCGCCACGGTTGACATAAAGCTGGGTGCTGCCGCGACTTTCGCCGTCGCGGCCGAATTGAAGGCGCACGGTATCCCGTTCATATTCGTCACCGGGTATGACCGGACCATTGTCCCAAGCGAATTTTCGGGCGTTCGGCGTCTTGTGAAACCCGTTATGCCCGATGACCTCATCAGGCATCTAATCGAGCTGACCTAAGTTCCTTGGCCTTGTCCGTTCCAGCGGATTGACGCCGCGTTCTTGCCGGTCACACGCGGTTCAGCGGCGCCTAAGGTCGCGAGTGTGCATAAGCTCGGCAATATCGGCAATCAGTGCGCGAGCCCTAGCCAGCTCCGCCGCCACCTGCTTCCTGAAGCGGTCATTTTCGTCGCGAAGCTTTTGCGCCCGTTTCAGGGCTGCGGCGCTGATATCGAGGGAAGTCCAAGTGTCCATGCCGACCAACTCCAGGAGCGAGCAAATGTTCCGTTTGGGCGGCGGAACTTAAGGCCATTAGCCGCCTTGTCTCAGCATGAGCACCGAGACCAAGGTGGAAAGAGGAGAACGCCACGTTCGCGAAGGCAGGGCACGCATTGCTCGCCAGCGCAAACTCATTGATGAGATGACGCTCGACGGCCACCAGGCCGAAGCGGCCCGAGGGCTATTGCAAGACTTCGAGGCGGTGCAAGGCGAACTTGAAATGCACCTGGACTTCCTGCGCACATTCAACTGAAAAGTGGCAAGACGCAGCTTAATGGAGAAGCAGCGAGGGGAGGCTCCTTAACGGTTGCTAATGAACCTTTTGCGGGCTTCGATATTATTAGCCCATGCCTCGATATTTCTTCGATCTGTCGCATAGCGGTGATGTCTATCACGACGCACAGGGGACCATGTTCCGGGGCCCGAGGGACGCCAAGGAAAGGGCCTTCGAAATGGTCCGCCGTTTAGCTGCGCATCCTGAGCCGCGCGATATAGTCTGCACCGTCCGTGATGCATTCGGCCATGAGCTTATGAGCATCACCTTCAAAGAAGGCGCGCCGGTTGTCTGCGACGCAAGCCGAATGGCCGGTGCAGCTCGGGGTTTTCGGGGGGGCTGCCACACCGGCCACTCACGGGAATTGGTAAGCATCCCAAGTCCCCGCGCTGCCCAAACTATAGGCATATTAGCTTTCGCTCAATTGCTACCAAGGGCCTAACCAAGCCCAGGAGTCGGCTAAACTACCTCGAAAGGCTATGGCGAGGGCCCGAGCGCGCCTTCCATCAAGAAGGCACCCAGCGCGCTCATCAATGCTTCGGCGCTGTCCCTCTCGAGGTGAAGCTCGATCTCTTCGTTGTCTTCCGTGATCAGCAGCAACTTGCCTACCAGTGGGTTGTGCGAGATGACCACTATATCGTCATCCTGATAATCGGCTTCTCTGGCCATAGATCGAACCTTCCACTCTGATCGCGCCAGCATGCAGCGGGGCCGCAGAGAAGCGCCAGACTGCGCTGGCGAGCATCGCTAGGCCGATTGCGGCAATGTAGAGCGGGACGAAGGGCATCACACCCAATGGAGAGAAGAACCGGCGACCGACGTATACTGTTGTTGGGGCGCATTGGGGTACTTGAAAACGTCGGCCGCCGGCCTCGGCGGGGGTGCGTCACGAATGACGCAGAGTCAGTTTTGGGTGTGATTAGATCACCCTCAATCAGATTGCCGGCTTATGGTGAACAAGCGGTTACTATCCACAGTTCGTGCAGCGGAGCGCTATACGGCAACTATGCCCGCGCCTTTCGCTTGGCTGGCGCCTTCTTCGCGGGTTTCGCTCCGGGCTTGCGACCGAGTCCGCTGGCCTTCGCCAGCGTGGATCGCTGAGCGGCGTAGCTCGGCGCCACCATCGGATAGTCCGACTTCAAGCCCCACTTTTCGCGGTATTCTTCGGGTGTAAGGCCATAGTGGACGTTGAGATGGCGCTTTAGGGATTTGAACTTCTTCCCGTCTTCAAGGCAGACGATGTAGTCAGGAAAAACGGAGCGCTTCGGGTTGACCGCTGGAACCAGGGCCGGCGTCTCGGGATCCGGCGGTCCTCCGATTTTCGAAAGCGATGAATTCACGCTCTGGATAAGATCCGGGAGAGACGCAACCGGCAGCGGATTGTTGCTGACGTAGGCAGACACGATGTCTGCCGTTAATTCGATCAGGCTGGTCGTCTCGTCGGCCAAGTTGAATCTCCTTTATGAATCCCCTCGCCGTCGTAGCTTTTGAAAACCGTCTTATCAACAATGGAAGTAGCCGTCGGAATTTCATCTCGTGCAAATCCACTGCAGCATGCCTGATCCTACCTTATCGACAAAGACGTGGGGGACGCCGGCCAGCACTTCACCTATCTTGTCGATCGTGGCTTGAGTAACACGTGAATTCTTCGGACCGGACCGCTCAGCCAAAATCCATCCTGTTGGCCCACATCGACAGAATGTCAGAAGCGTCGGATTATCGCCGTTCCAGCGGTAGAAATAGCGCTGACCAGATTGGATTGAAGCGAGGGCGTAGGCCAACTCCTCGCCACCCTTCAGGCAGTTCGCAAATTCCTCTCCCGTCTTACGCAGCTGCTGTGCCGTGGTGATCGGGATCAGGGCGTCGGTCTGATCCAATGGGGGGGTTGGAAACGGCGTCAGGCTGAACAAGTTTGCTAGGATAGCTGCCGGCTGGCGGCCCTGAGTAATGGCTCGAACCAATAGCTGCTCGTCGTATATTGGCGCCATCCTTGAAATCACCCACAGCAGCTCAACCATTACCTGAGCTGGCATCTTGCACTTCAGCAGCGCGCGAATGACTCGGTTCGACGCCGGGATGGTGACAGCCGTTGCGAGTGAGACAAGGTCGTCATCTAAGACCTTGGCTGACTGATGGATGTGATTTGCCAGCGGTCCGCCCGCCGAAAGCACTTGATGGAGCGCCAAATAGACGGGCCTCGGCCTTGCAAATGGTCCGAATTTACCCAGTGCCGAGATCATTCCCGCAGGGCATTCCCCGAATGCTTCTGTCAGAATTTCCCTGGGCTTGCCGAAAGTGAAAAGCCGGTACGTTTCGTCTACATCGCGAATCGCCGTACCTCGGGTAGCGAGCCATGCATGCCACGTGTGTCGTCGGCTGTCGGCCGCGAGCAGGTATTCGCTGATGCGATCGTGCTGCCATATCGACAGAACTTGACCGCTCTCCTGCCGTGCCAGCAGGGCGACAATTGATTTCTCCGACCCGTTACCGTTGAGCGACGAGCTGATTCTATTTTGATGCATGGCGGGCTATCTCCTGGTAGCTCCGCCCTCATCTTAAAAGTGACCAAGGGCAACGGTTTTGGCGCCAGGTCTAGCGGACGGCCCGAATGACCATCCGTTCAGAATGGCAGAGTGAGCAAATGCCGCGTTCCCGATCGAAGTCTGAAGTTGTACCAAGGGCAGCCGTGATTTGGGAAGAGTGGGAATGCGAGCGCAATCCGGCCGCTTCGACTATGCAATCATCGCAAACAGCTTGTGGCTTGCACGACGTAATCAATTGGTTGACGCGATGAGCAATGACCATGGTTTACTAACTCGGCTGACCCTGACGGAGCCAGACCATAGTAGACCCTAGCGTGACTAACCATGCAAATTCGCTCGACAACCCGTTGTCGATACTCATCCGTTTGTGGATAGCGCCGCCCATCGGAAACAAGTTGATGGAGAACGGCGATGGACGCTCGCGTCATCAAGGCGCTGGCCTGCGAAAGCAGGCTCAAGATTTTGGATTTTCTCAACTGGCCCGAGCTGTATTTCCCCGATGAGCCCGACGCGCGACAGACCGGCCTGACGAACAAGCTAATTTGCGGCCGGCTTGGCCTCACACAAGAGTCGGTCAGCCTGCACATGCGGTGGCTGACAGATGCCAGATTGGTTTCGGCCACGAAGGTGGGGACACGAGTCTTCTACAAGCGCAACGAGCCAGGGATTGACGAGGCAATCACCAGCCTGTGCGAACTTCTGCAAAGACCGACTTCGGAAAACAGTAGCTAATCATGCCTCGACACAGCTATTGGCAGCACACCTTGCGAACGTAGGTGTTGCCGAACGTGGCATAGGCATCGTCTGGGATCGCGCCCCTCGCCTTCATCTCTCTAACCAGACCTTTGGCCATCGGCTCATCGAACGTGCTTTCCAAAGTGATCGCGAACCAGCCATTGGTGGCAAGGTAGGCAGACAGAGGGATCGATGCGGAGCGCACATATGCCGCCGCTTCGGCATAGTTGTCGAAGCTCTTGACCTGGATATGCCTCTTCCCGAATGGGCCGCTGTCGTATTGGTCGACGTGA
The DNA here is from genome assembly GCF_003999085.1 of Mesorhizobium sp. M4A.F.Ca.ET.090.04.2.1. NCBI lineage: Bacteria > Pseudomonadati > Pseudomonadota > Alphaproteobacteria > Hyphomicrobiales > Phyllobacteriaceae > Mesorhizobium > Mesorhizobium sp. M4A.F.Ca.ET.090.04.2.1. The sequence continues at coordinate 8,720 of NZ_RZOT01000004.1, read as the reverse complement.
ACCCAGGTGTCATGCATGTAGCCCACCTGATTTCCGGTCTGGACTTGATACCAGCGACCGCTGCTACCAAGAATCGCCACCCAACTCCCGTTCCTCAGCACCGCGACATTCGCCGACTTTCCTTCCGGCAACGCCTTCAGAGGTGCCGAACCTTTAGGGTGCCCGATACGACCCGAGCGGGCTTGCGGAATTGCAAGCGACGGAGCGGTTGGCGAGGGTGGAGCAACTGAGGGAGGCGGAGTGGCTGGTGGCGAGGGCGCGGTGGGTTGCTGCTGAGGCATTGGCGTCGAGGGCGGCACCTCGCTAGCAACCTGGCCATGGCCGGCTTCTGGCGTGAAGGTAACAACCCTGTATTTTACCATCTCGCTCATCGACAGATAACGGATGTCGTTGCTGTCATATTGCAGCGAAAGCTGGAGCAGAGCCGGGTCCACACCCATCTCGATCATATAGGTCATGACATCAGCGGTAATTTGCTGAACGGCGGAGACGGCTTCCTGGGTGGTTAGGGAAACATCGCCCTGGAAAGACGATTTGTGAACGCCGATCGAGCCTGGGTCAGCGTAGCGGATGACGCCGCCCAGGAAAGCAAGCGAGCATGCCGAGGCGCACTCGACGGCCCTGAACTGGATCGTATTGATGCCTAGCCTGCGAATGAGGCGTCCGAGTTCCATGGCCTTCTGGATGTTGCCGCCTGGAGACGAAAATGTGACGGCGGTCGCCGAATTGGATCGCACCTGGTTCTCAAAGGTAGACAAGTCGTCTTGATAAGCGAAATCGCCTGACACCAAGATATAGTGCAGTCCCCAGCCAGTCTGTCCGGCTTGGAATTGCAAGCCGGCGTGAGCTGGAGCGCCCAGCAAAATCGACGCTACAAACAGCAGGACGCGAATGGAAAAGAAGCGAAACATGCCCGGAAACCCCAGGCAGAAGTCTAGTGGCAGTCAGGCAACCCTGTCGAATCATTGTTTCGAAATTGGTGAACTTCAGATCGAAGTTCAGCAAGTGCCACACGCCGGCAGCACGCAAGTTGCGTAGGGTCAACCTAGAACTTCAGACCCTTACCCGATCCTGGCTTGATCTCGACGGTGACCTCCAGCTTCCAGTTGGCACAGCTCTGTTCGATCCGGAACTGCTCGCCTTCTGATGTCTTACCCTTGAACCGAAACGGCTCAGCGTCCTTGCACATCGGGTCGGAGATCACCTCCATTTCAGCAGGTCCGCCGAACCTGTTGACGAATTCCTGGGCGACCGTACGTAGCCCCATCCCCTCGCCGCCGAAGAAGCATTCTCCGAACACCATCGATTCGATCTTTTGATCGCCGTTGAATATGATCCATCCGCAGGCATTGTCGCCATCCTTGAGCGTCGCCTGCTTGCCGTTGCCGGTCGGGTCAAACACAGGAGCTCCCCATTTCACAGTCATCCCCTCATCCTTCGCGTTCTTATCGACCTGGTCTGGGCTGTCCGACACGGTGAATCCGCGAAAACTACTATCCGCGAATGCAGGCGCCGGCATTGAGACGGCGATTGCGACCATGACGATTTGGGGAAGGTGACGACCGAGGGATTTTAGGAACCGATTGCTCATCCGCCGGCCCCCTCAGTAGTAATATCGCTTGTTTCGGAACAGGTACATCAGGATGTAGACCGGTAGCCAAAGCCCACTGGATAGGATCACCAGCAGAATGTGAATCCAGTGGGGGAACCGCTTCACCGGCCCGCCAAACCCTGACGCAGCCGCGGCTGCTGCTCCGCCGCCTGCATTCATGAAAACCTGCGGGCTGTTTCGCTGGCTCTTTAGCAGCTCGATCTCTCGCATTTGCGGATCGAGGATTTCCCCACAGTGTTTGCATTTCTTGGATTTCGGATTGATCGGCTCCGAGCAATACGGGCAGTCGATCGTAGCGGCCGGCAAAGCGGTCTCGTCCATTATTCCCCCAACAAGTCTGACACCCGAGGAGGTAAGCTCCTCAACCCATAATCATGGTCTTATATTACGTGGTTTCAGACAAGGGCAACTGATTGCTTCCTGAAAATGGAAGTGCAGTCATTGGTAGCCTGGAATTTACGGCGCTTGAGGGTGGAGAGGGGCATCTCACAGGATGACCTAGCGCTCAGCGCTGGCATTGAGCGTGCCTACGTGGGTCACTTAGAGCGGGCTGCGCGCAATCCAACGATTTTTACGCTGGAGAAGGTTGCGATAGCCCTCGATGTCCAAATCGCGCAGCTGTTTCGAGAGCCCGAACCTGGTGAACAGGTGCCGACGACTTTGAAGGCGGGCCGGAAAAAGGCGCGATAGCTGGACCCATCAGCTAGACCCATCCCGCCGCTGGGCGGGATGGGTGTTCGTTTTTTGGGCAATGATGCCTTAGCGACCCTTCTTAAACCGCGCCCGGACCTGCTCGGAAACAGTCGTCAACTGGCTGTCGAACGTGCCTTCGATCGCGGCTTCCCGCGCCTTCTTCAGCGCATCGACCACGCCGGCCATGTCATTGCATGCTATTGCATGCTTGCCCTTGGCAAGTTCGAGAGGAACCTTGCCATACTTGATCGACAGCGTTGGCTTGCCGTCCAGATCGATCGTCCACCAGCGTCCACGGAATTTCCGGCCGAGGTTCTCCGGCTCCGCCATGTAAATCTGATGGTCGATTTGCATAATCAGCCGCTGCCGACGCTTGGATGCTGGGTCCGTCGGTGCCTGCTTCGGGGCTGCGACCAGTTTCAATCCTTCGAATGCCATTTGCGATCTCCTTCCGTTGATGATCGACAACGGCGTCCCGCCAGATGGTTAAGAAGGTCAACAGGTTGCGTCCCCATACCTTGATAACAGGGAACATCTCGCTTTTGATCGACTGTGTGGCGCCCTCCACTGCCCGCCTATGCGGCTTTAAGAGCCTCGCTTTGTTCAACCGGGCGATCCGAGTCCGATGCACTGCCCCACTCCTGGTCAGGTCGCTCTGCGGGTTCATCCGGAACGATAGCGATCCCGTCTGGCAAGTAGAGATTCATCGCATAGAGCCTCAACAGTTCCGATGGCTCTGATACGTTCCGAAACAGTTCGGACGCCTCCGCGAAATCGATGACAAAGTCATGGCTTGGATATTCCGTCACGAGGTGATGGACAGTGTCCTCAGAGGCATTATTAGAGACTCGGATAAGGCGGTTGCCGTATTCGATCGCACTATCGATGGCGAGTTGGCGCGTACCGAAGACCGTCGGATCCAGTTTCGACGCCAACCCCGAGACCAGGCTAGTAGCGAGATTCGCACCCACTTCGCTCGCGAGTTTGAAGCTAACTGCCGTCTCGCTCCTCGTCACAAGGCTGACCGCTGTGTCCTCCATAATCTTATAGGCTGCATCACCCAGTGCGCGCAGAGCTGCCTGAGAGGACAAAGCGGACTCTCGCGTGCAAATTTCGTCGTGCTTTCGAATTTGCGGATCAATCGGACCCATAATAGCGCTGGCATCCATGATAAGATCATGCGCCCCGAGAGCTACGAAGGTTCCGGCACTCGCGCAAGAGAGCGGAATGTAGACGGTCAGTCGCTCATAGTTGCGATGGAAGTGACGAGCGATCTGATATGCGGCCGCTCCATCGCCGCCCTGTGTGGTCAAAACCAGGATCGCACGTGCGTGCGTCGGGTCTCCCATGGCGGCCTGTAGTCCCTTTAGACCTTCCTCATTGATGGGTCCAAAATATTGGTAGATGTCCGCTCTTTCCTCGTCAGACACTTGCTTCGCAAGAGCTTTCGCAACTTCGTTACCCGGGCGTTCTGTCATCAAGTTCTCTCCGTTGTACGCACAGCCCTCGAAGGGCGCGCGCAATTTGTATGCAGCGATACAAGGAAATTGTCAAGCAAAACTAAGAATACGTTGAATAATTGCAGATTGAATTGCAATTCATTACCAGTAAAGCCTGAAAATCAATTAACCGGGTACAAAACTTTTACGGAATGCAGGAGTTCATGGCCGAAGCCACTCACGTAACCGTAAAAGATGCATATGGGTGTGAGGGGAGAGACAATTACGGGATCGGCCAGTTTATCTCGCATGTGTTCCACAACGAAAGTCATATATCTGATCTGCTAGCTTCGAAAGGTTTTCCATGCGTGTGGATGAATTTTAACATGGGTTGTTCTGAGGAAGAAACATATCGATGTCCAACTCCGGGAAACATCTCTCCTTGAGATTTTCGAGCGCTACTACCGATCGGTCGCTGACGATCCATGTGTGAGGCTGAAACTCCGAACGCTTGGCATTCTCGAGGTCGGTCACCTGACACGGGATGCCAACGCCAATGAGAATGTCACAGAACCGCTCGTGGGAGACCTTACCCATGCGCTTTAGCACGAGGTCGAACCCGGCGTGATAGTGTTTGAACGCGCGGGTCAGATCGCGCCGCGCCCGTTTCAGATCGCCGTCTTCCTTGCCGGCGTATCGCATGACCGATTCACTGGTCTTCCGGTTGGTCTCGATATATCTCTGGAAAGAGCTCAAGTCCGAAACGGACTTGAGAATCCTGTAAGGATTCGTAGCCCACTTGTCCCAAGCTTCTCGGACACGCTGGAATTCGTCCAGGTCCTCTATCGGTTCGGACGCGAAGGAAAGGTGAGTGTAGGCCTTCCCCCCGAATTCGACCGATCTGTCCAGGATTTCGATTGGCCGACGTTTCCAGTCAAATTCCATCGACAGGCGCTTGGTCACCGATCGCATCACAAAATCAGCGCCGAATCGGATCATGTCTTTCAGGCCAACCCCTGACTCATATGTAAGCTGCTGCCCGGCAATTCGATTGAAAAACAACTCGACGATCTGCGCGTTTTCCTCATCCGGCTTCAGGTCTCGCAGGTCGAGCTTGATGCCGCCCTTCTGCAAGACGATGTTTTCATCGAGTTTGTCGCCGAGTCCCAGCTGCAACGTTGCTGATCCTCTTGTCCTCCAGCCGAGAGGTTGGCGGATCGTGTGTTTAACTTCCATTGGGGGGTCATCGCGGCCGAGCTTCAGCTTGGCTCGCTTAAACGAAGCGAAGATCGGGCCGCCTACAGCATGTTCCAGGTCTGCGTCGTTGGCGTTAGACAGAAACCCGTCAGTCGTTACGCTAAAAACCTGAACTGTATTGGGAAAGCTGTTCAGCACTTCGCCGAGCACGGCTCGCGTGTAAGACGTGATGAACGCTGCGAAGAACGGCTGCGTAAGCTCGCTTTCCGGCAATTCGACCATGTCATCGCCGCGGAGATCGTATACCCGCTTTTTCCGCAACCCCTGGGCGGTCTTCCCGTATGTGCTGTTTCCGACCTCCTTCCAGAACAAGTTGCCAAACGTTCCTTTTTTGAATTCCTTCCTGCGGGTGATGCAGTCGTTGATAAAGTCGGTGAACACCCCAACACCTTTTTCAACCGGCACCCTAACGGAGTATCGCTTCTCAAGCTTCGCTCCGAGTTGTCTTGCCAGGACCAATTCTGGAGCTGCGCAACACGCTCGCCCCTTTCGGGGAAAGATAATGCCGTTCGCCGTTCGAACCGGCAGAGTGGGAAACCGAACAGAGACTGGAAATTCGAAATCGACCGACGCGAATGCAAGATCAAGCAACTCGATCTCTTCGAGTGCTACGTCGCGCTCGATCTTCTCCCAGTCCGGCTTGCACAGAAGCGTCATTGCCGTTGGATAGGCCGAGCTTAGATCGTGATCCCGCCAAATCCCCTCGTCGCAGATCCCGTACATGAATTGCTCGTTGCGTCCGCCGTGGTAAGCTTCCGACACAAAATCCAACTCGTAATGGACGAGTTCCTGGTGTGGATGGATCGTTTTGGTCACCAGTCGCCCGAGCCGCTTGCTGAACGAGGCTACCTTCTTCTCTTCACGGCCCAATATGTCGTCCGGATTCCAGCCCTTTTGCTCCCATTGCCCGATCGCCAGCTTGGAACCGAACGAGGTCAGCGTTAGCGGCATGGCGAACTTCCCGAAGAGTTGGTCATATTGACGGATCAACTGCTCGGCATAATGCGTACAGATTTCGGCGTCTCGGATCGCGTATTCGCGGAATTTCGACCAGTTTTCTGACCGGAATTGCTTCATATGCTTTTTGATTTGCCGCTCTTCAGCGAGCGTGTCTGCCAGCTCGATCTTGTTGAAGCCAAGCATCTTGCCGACGTCGGCCAGCTGTTTGGCGCTGGCTGGTGCCAGCAGGATCGTGTCCCTTAGTTTGATCTTGAATTGAGCTATTTCGTTCCCACTTCGGTCGACAATCTCCATTGGAATGGCGCGATCGATTGAGACGAACGTGCTGCGCACATTGTTCATCGTGAGCTTTGCTTCGTCTGCAAACTCATCGAACATCGGGAGATCGGCGCGGGTAAAGTGTCCGACCAGATAGACCTCGGCAGGAACTTCGTGGCTCGGGTGCTCCACGACAAAAGTGCCAATGGCAGCCGAAATGAAATCTCGCAGAAGCCAACGCTGCCCGTTGTCAGGAATGATTATCCCGCTGGACTGGATCGGTACTTCGTCGCGGCATTCCCGGGAAATCAGCCTTACGCAGAATTGATAGGACAGGATCTCATTCTTGGCGCCCTGCGCCTCGTCCTTGGTCGAACCGATCGCATCACGAGACTGGTATTCGGTGTCGAACCCGATAATCAGATGCGCCGTGGCTGCCTGCGCCTTTCGCCCGCGCTTTCGCTCGGGTTCTGGCTGGATATTTCCAGGCGTAATGGTGACTTCAACAACGGGATCGTCGGCGTTGATGGTGGCCGAATATCTTTGCTCGTTAAGCGTCCTCGTGTCGCGCACCCTCGCAATCGGCGTTATAGCGCCGAAATGCTGAGAGCCCTGTCCGGCAGATTCGCCGCCAGCGGTAAGTTCGTTGAAAACTTCCATGAAAAGCCCCTTTTTGCTTCAAGCATGCGCTGAGAAGGGCTTCGCCCAAGATGGGCGAAACCCTTTTTTTGCAAAAATGGAGGGGTTTATGCCGCCTTTTGGCTCAGTTCGTCGGTCCAGTTTGGCTGAACTTCACGTGCCTGGTGAGGGCCGGTAAACCAATCGGAATAATTGGCGACGTCAGCCATCTCGCCGTAGTTTGGCACTTCGCAAAAGAATGGCTCGAAAGGGTCTGGCATCCCTGGCAGGGTTGTGCTGTGAAGGGTTCGAATGTCTGTGATCCCCCCAGATGCATCGTGCCTTGCGGCATTAAGCTCGTTCCCCACGGCAAACAGAGTGCCGTCGGCCAGCTGGACATTCCGAAACAGCGTTTTCGCCTGCTTGAAGTCTATGACGAAGTCATGGCATGGGTAGTCCTCCGCCAGGCTGACCACGGTGTCCCGCTCGGCATTGCCGGATGCTTCAGCAAGACGACTCCCGTACCCGATAGCCTCTTGCGTAAGACGGTTATTGCGACCCAGCAATTCGGGGTCGACCTTTGCGAACAGCGACGACATCACGTTCGCAGCCATCGATCCACCTTTTTCAGCAGCCTGCTTGAAGCCGACAGTGCCCTGGCCATCTTCGATCAGCTTGGTCACTGAAAATTCGAAGAATTGGAACGATGCCCTCATTATCTCCTCTACGGAGGCGCGAGCAGAGCTTCGCGGAACTTGACCATCAATTGGTCCTAGCTCCGAAAACGGAGACATCCATATCCGGTTAGCTCCAAGCGCAAGGACTGTTCCCGCTGCTTTGCATTCTGCAGGAATGTAGATGTCGAAACTGTCGTAAAAAGCTTGGAAGAGTCTAGCTATTTTGAAAGCAGCGGAGCTAGATCCGCCGGTTGTGATCAGAATTAGTAGGACGTTGTCTGATCTGCGGGCTAACAGCACTTCCTTGCGAAGTGCTTCATACCCTTTTTCATCTATCTGCCCAGCGTAGACATATACGTCGCTGGAGTATTCCTTAGAGGCCTTGAGGCCGAGTTCGTCGAGTTGAGTTTTCGAGGATGTTGATCCTGCCATGCGATTCGAGTCCCTCCGTTGGCGCCTTGCAGAGGTGTCCCTGCAGGCGGACGCGGTAGATAGGTACGGCAAGATGTCGGCGCAAGACCCCTCGAATAAAAATTTGCGAAAAATTGGAGATCGCTCCTCTGCGCCTCCCGAAACGCGTCAGTTGGATCCGCAGAACCTCTGAAATTGTGAATCCGTTGCCGCTGGTTTTGCTCTCGAATGGTCGAATCGGTGGATTGCCGATACGCTTCATGGATGGAACCGGCGTTTGACCACGCGAAGTATTCGTCGATCGTTTTCATCGACAGTATGGTTGCCCTTGAAGGCAAACCACTAGACACGTTGCCGTGGCACGAGCTGGATCCGATCGGCCCCATTCTGATTTTGGTCGTTCCGCAGGTAAACTCCGAGATCGACAAGCGGAAGCGGGATGGGCGTCTTAGTAAGCGCGCCAGAGCGTTTAATCGACTAATCGCCCCTGCCGCTGAGACTGCTGCGCCGCATCGGGTCGCCGGCGGTCCTCCTGCTATCGAGATCGCAATAGCCCGATCCGCTCGCATCAATTGGGATCAGTATGATGATCTTGATCCGGGCGAGGGCGACGATCGTGTCATCGCCCAAATTCTCCATGCAACGGATGTACCCGCAGAACGTAAGCGGCTGCTGACGCATGACACAAACCCGATCGCGATTGGGTCACGTCATGGGTTGAGGTCTTGGCGGATGCCGGATCATTGGTTGGCGGACCCTGAGCCAAGCCCAAGTGACAAAGAGATCGTCCGATTG
>NZ_RZOT01000049.1:0-17125 GCF_003999085.1 Mesorhizobium sp. M4A.F.Ca.ET.090.04.2.1 | reverse complement strand
GCTTAAATGAGTCGCACGACCTATCTTGGAAACAGATGAATCGACTGGCTCCTGGAGAAGAAGGCAGATCGCCAATGCAAGTCACCCCGTCCCGTCCGTCGGCGAAGATTTTGATGTTCCCTCTGGCAGGGCGCAAAGCTGCCTCAAATTTAGGCGCAAAGGCCAAGTTCGCGGCAGAGCTTGCCTCGCTGCGCAACACGCATGCCGATTTTGACGGCTGGTACCACGAAGCGGCGATCGAGGAAGAAGAAGGCCAGCGGCAGAAGAGCTGAGTCTCCCGCAAACTTGCGAATGGAAAAAGCCCGGCGTGATCGCTCACGCCGGGCTTTTTTGTATCGCAGCCGACCGGCTACTGCTTGGTGTGCAGGTCGGTGCCGAGCGTGTCCCTGACGAAGATCATGCCAATGATCAGCGACATCGCCGCGATCACCACCGGATACCAGAGGCCATAGTAGATGTCGCCCTTGTAGGCGCTGAGCGCGAACACTGTCGCCGGCAGAAGGCCGCCGAACCAGCCATTGCCGATGTGGTAGGGCAGCGACATACCGGTATAGCGGATGCGGGTCGGGAACATCTCGACCAGGATTGCTGCGATCGGTCCGTAGACCATGGTCACGAAAAGCACGAGGATGAACAGGATGCCGATGGTCATCGGCCAGTTCACCGCGGCCGGATCGGCGAACATGGCGAAGGCGCCGCCGCCCGGAATGTTGTAGACGGTGATCTCGGGCGCACCCGCCGCCTCATCCTTGGTCAGCAGCTTGTCCTTAACCGCCTGGTCGACCGCAACGGTCGTCTTCTCGCCGCCGCGGATCGCCGCCGCGTCGAGCTTGAGCTCGGGATTGGCCGCGATGAAGGCGTCGAGCTTCTGGTCCGGAACCTTGATCGCCGCGCGCTTCAGCGGATAGCCGCCATCCCGCAACGACATGTTGACCGCCTTGACGAAAGCGGCGTCCTTGGCCTTGGCCTGATCGCCTGCGGCAACGGCATCGTAGGATTCCACCGTCTCGTTGCCGATCTTGACCGAGGCGGCCGTCCCGGGTGCCGCCGTGGCGACCACGTCATAAGGCACCGAGTTCTTGGTCAGGAACGAGGTGGCGATGTCGCAGGATGTCGTGAACTTCGCCGTACCGACCGGGTTGAACTGGAACTTGCAGTCGCCGGGTGCCGCGGTCACCGTCGCGCGGGTGTTCTGCTGCGCGGCGGCAAGAGCCGGATTGGCCGCCTTGGTCAGCGCCTTGAACAGCGGGAAGGTGCAGACGATACCCAAAGCGAGGCCGGCCATGATGATTGGCTTGCGGCCGATCTTGTCGGAGAGCCAGCCGAACACGACGAAGAAGATCGAGCCGACGGCAAGCGCGATCGCGATCATGATGTTGACCGACTGCGGGTCGACCTTCAGCACGTTCTGCAGGAAGAACAGCGCGTAGAACTGGCCGTTATACCAGATCACGGCCTGGCCGGCGGTGAGGCCGAGCAGCGCCAGCAGCGCGATCTTGGCGTTCTTCCACTGGCCAAAGGCTTCCGAGAGCGGTGCCTTCGAACCCTTGCCTTCTTCCTTCATGCGCTGGAAGGTCGGCGATTCCGAGAGCGACAGTCGGATCCAGATCGAGATGGCAAGCAGCACGAAGGAAACGATGAAGGGAATGCGCCAGCCCCAATCGGCATAGGTTTCCTTGCTCATCGAACCCTGGACGATGAGGATGACGATCAGCGACAGGAACAGGCCGAGTGTCGCGGTCGTCTGGATCCAGGAGGTGTAGAAGCCGCGGCGATCGTCGGGCGCGTGTTCGGCGACATAGGTCGCGGCGCCACCATACTCGCCGCCGAGCGCCAGGCCCTGCAGCATGCGCAGCCCGATCAGGATAATCGGTGCGGCGATGCCCCAACTGGCATAGCCGGGCAAGAGGCCGACCAGGAAGGTCGACAAGCCCATGATCGTCATGGTGACTAGAAAGGTGTATTTGCGGCCGACAAGATCGCCGATGCGGCCGAACAGCAAGGCGCCGAAGGGGCGGACCAGGAAGCCGGCGGCGAAGGCAAGCAGCGCGAAAATGTTGCGCGTCGCTTCCGGCGCCGACGAGAAGAATGTGGCGCCGATGAAAGCCGCCAGCGAGCCGTAAAGATAGAAATCGTACCATTCGAAAACGGTGCCGAGCGAGGAAGCGAAGATGACTTTCTTCTCTTCCCGCGTCATGCCGCGGCTTGTTCCGCCGGCGGTCGATGCCATTGCCATTGATATGTCCTCCCGTGGGATCCCGTCTGTCCTCGATGGCTGCGCCACCGCCCGCAACTCCTCCGAACGCGGACTCAAAAACGCAGCTACGGGCGAAAAAATGACAGAAAGCGCCGGGCAACGGCAGAGCGACGATGGGATTATGACTTTCGTATTAGGTGCAGTGCGAAAGCAGAGCGCGGCCTCAGGCTTTCAGCGCGTCGAGCAGGCTGACTGCGGCCATCATGTCGCGCTTGCGGGCCGAGCGGCGCGCCACGGCCTCGGCGTCCTGGCCCCAATGCTCGATCTGCCAGTCCTCATCGACATGGCCGGCGGCCCAGGCTGCTTCGCCGTCGAGTTCGCCGAAGTCGACGGCGAGCGCCAACAGCGCCGAGCCCGTCAGCGAGGTCATGACATGGATGGCGGCGAGCCGCATGGGCTCGATGCGCTGCGCAAGATGGGCGCCGAGAACGGCAATGGTCTCGCGCGGCTGCTCGACATGAACGATGCCTTCGGCGAGATGGAAGCGGGCGCCAAGCGCGCTGCGCGCCCAGTCGATGACCGGATCCCAAAGCTGGTTCTGCCGGTCGACCAACCCTTGCGGACCGTCGGCGCGGTAGCACAGCAGATCGGACGAGGCGAAGCGCAGGATGTCCTCCAACACCGCTTGCGGATCGCTGGCGACGCCGTCAATGGCGGTGTTGACGAGGCGCATGACCGGCATGGCCACTGGATCGATGACCTCGCCTTGCGCGTCGAACTCGCCGGCGACCAGGGCCGCCGCCTTCTCGGTCGGCAGCGCCAGCAACGCCCTGCCCGGCGTGCGCACCGGTCTACCGTCGAGATGGACGGCAAAGCCCTCTTCCGCCGGCACGACCGCAACGGCCTTGTAGAAGCGCTTCGGCAGCGGCGTCTTCATCTGGATCTGGGCGCGGCGCACGGGATCGGGATCGGAAAGCTGCTTTCCCGCTTCGAGGTCGTTGAGGATGTCACGCATGTCGGAACTCTCTAACCCAGGATTTGCTTGCGCGCCGGCCGGTTGACGATGATAAGGCCAGCGGCGATCAGGCCAAGCGCCAGGAAAATCCTGACCGTCGGCGGCTCGCCCAAAAGCACCGCGCCGCACAAGACACCGAAGGCTGGCGACAGGAAGGCGAAACTCGACAAGCCCGCCGCCGGATAGCGCGTCAGCAACCAGAACCACAATACATAGGTGAAGGCGACGATATAGAAAGACTGGAACAGCAGCGCCAAGGTCGGCAAGGCCGTGACCGCGCGGATCGGCGCGCCGGCAAAAGGCATGACCAGCAGACCGACGACCGCGGCGCCGGCCAGCTGATAGAGCAGCAGTTTCTCGGCGCTCGTGTCGACCAGTTTCGACCGCTTGATGACGATGCTGGTCATCGCCCACAGAATCCCTGAGCCGAGGCTGAGCAGGTCGCCGGTGAGCGTCGCATTGTTGCCGGCAACGATGCCTTCGGAGAAGACCGCCGCAAGGCCGCAGAAGGCGAGAACAAGCCCGCCCAGCTTGCGCGCGTTGATGCGCTCGCCGAGCAGGAAATGGCTGCCGATCAGGACCCAGAACGGCATGGTGTTGACCAGTAGCGTGTTGCGGGCAACGGTTGTGTATTCCAGCCCGATATAGAGGCACAGGAATTCAACGCCGAAGAGCACGCCGACAACGACGCCGGCGACTAGCGTCCCATCCGGCCTGAACAGCTTGATGCCGCGCAGCCGGCACCAGCCGAGCACGCAGAGCCCGCCAAGAATCGAGCGCGCGATCGAGACGAAGACGGGATCATAGCCGGCGTAGGAAACCTTGGCGGCGACGTAGTTCAGCCCCCAGGAGAAGGTCAGCCCGACCATGATCGTGGCGGCCGCCATGTCGACCGCATCGCGACGGCCCATTTCGGTTGCCGTGGTCATTGCTTCGATTGGCTTTCCAACTTAGCAAGCAGTGCTTTCAGTGCTTCGGTGTTTTGTCTGACCGCCTCAGTGTTCTCGCGGCCGATCTCCGCCACCGATCCCTGCCTGGCAGCAGCGCGGCGCGTAAGATGAGCCACACGAGAAAAATCATGATGAAAAGGCAGCCATCCGACCAACTGGTTGGTGAGCGTGGTTCCTCCCATGGCCCAGTTCCTCTCCTAGTCGTCCCTAGTCGTCCGCGTTCTGCTCGTCGAAGCCGAGCAGGTTCCAGCTCTGGCGCATATGCGGCGGCATCGGCGCGGTGACGTCGATGACGCCCTGGTCCGGGTGCGGAATGAGGATGCGGCGCGCGTGCAGATGCAGGCGGTTCTGCATGCCGCCCGGAAAGTCCCAATTGGTGTCGGCCTCGAAATATTTGGGATCGCCGATGATCGGGCAGCCAATGTAGGCAGCGTGGACGCGCAGTTGATGGGTGCGACCGGTATAGGGCTCCATCTCCAGCCAGGACAGCGACTGCGCCGCCTGCTCGACGACCCGATAGTAGGAGACCGCATGGTCGGCGCCCTTCTCGCCATGCTTGGCGATGCGCACGCGGTCGCCGTCCGGGGTCGGTTCCTTGACCAGCCAGGTCGAGATCTTGTCCTCGCGCTTCGGCGGCACGCCCTTGACCAGTGCCCAATAGGTCTTCTTGGTCTCGCGCGCCCGGAACGCTTCGGAGAGTTTCATCGCCGCAAGCCTGGTGCGGGCGACGACCAGCACGCCGGATGTGTCGCGGTCGAGCCGATGCACCAGGCGCGGCTTCTCGCCCTTCTGGTTGCGCCAGGCCTCCAGCATGTCATCGACATTGCGGGTGACGCCCGAACCGCCCTGCACGGCGAGCCCAGCGGGCTTGTTGAAGACGAAGACCTTCGGGTCCTCATGGATAAGCATCTTGGCGAGCACATCGGCGTCGCCCTGGTTGCGGATCGAATGGCCGGTGAGCGGCGCCTCGCCCTTCTTGTCGACCTCGAGCGGCGGGATGCGGACCGTTTGGCCGGGCTCGACGCGCGTGTCGGCCTTCACCCGGCCGCCGTCGACGCGGATCTGGCCGGAGCGCAGGAGCTTCTGCAGATGGCCGAAGCCGAGCCCCGGGAAATGGGTCTTGAACCAGCGGTCGAGCCGCATGCCCGCCTCGCCGGCCTCCACCGTGATCTGTTCAACGCCTGCCATTTGTCTCGCTTTGCCTCTTCGGAAGCGGGGCAATAGCATTAAGGCAGGCTTCTTGCGAGCCAAAGACCCAGAAACAGGGCGAGGATCGCGCCAATGACGCTGGCGAGCGCATAGCCGAACGCCGGCACCGCCGCGCCGCGCTCCCAAAGCGTGGCGAAATCGAGCGAAAAGGCCGAAAAAGTGGTGAAGCCGCCAAGGATGCCGGTGGCCACGAACAGCCTGACCTCGTTCGAGCCGCCGCGTCGCGCGAGCACGGCGATGAACAGGCCCATGACGAAGGAGCCGACGATGTTGATCACCATCGTGCCCCAGGGATAGTTGGGGCCGACCAGGCGCAGCGCGCCCATATTGGTCAAGTGGCGGATGCCGGCGCCGATGCCGCCGCCGATGACAACGAGAAGTAGATTGGCCATGGCGGCTTTCTGCCGTTGCCGGCTTGCCGGGTCAATCCCTCCCGGCGGCGGGTGGAACCGCGCAGATCGTCGAACGGGTCAGAAATCGCCGCTCGCGGCCGTTGTCGAGCGAGAACATGCCGCCCCTGCCCGGCACCACGTCGATGATCAAATCCGTGTGTTTCCAGGCCTCGTACTGCGAGGCGCTGATGTAGATCGGCGTGTTGCCGATTTCACCCAGCATGACGTCGGCATCGCCAACAATGAAATCGCCGCGCGGATAGCACATTGGCGAGGAGCCGTCGCAGCAGCCGCCGGACTGGTGGAACAGAACAGGGCCGTGATCGGCGATGATCTCGGCCAGGAACGCCTCCGCCTCCGGCGTGGCGGACACTTTGTTCAGAGATCTTTTGTCCATCAGATCCTCCAACAATCGAAGGAGGACGCGGCGAACCGCGCCCTCCCCCCTCGCCCCGGGAGGATCAGAAGAAGCCAAGCTTCTTCGGGCTGTAGCTGACCAGCATGTTCTTGGTCTGCTGGTAGTGATCGAGCATGATCTTGTGCGTCTCGCGACCGATGCCGGACTGCTTGTAGCCGCCGAAGGCAGCGTGCGCCGGATAGGCGTGGTAGCAATTGGTCCACACGCGCCCGGCCTGGATGGCGCGGCCGAAGCGGTAGCAGCGGTTCGCGTCGCGGCTCCAAATGCCAGCGCCGAGGCCGTAGAGCGTATCGTTGGCGATCGACAGCGCCTCGTCATCGTCCCTGAAGGTCGTGACCGACACCACCGGTCCGAAAATCTCCTCCTGGAAGATGCGCATCTTGTTGTGGCCCTTGAACACGGTGGGCTTGACGTAGTAGCCGCCGGCAAGGTCGCCCGGCAGATGGTTCTGCTCGCCGCCTGTGAGCAGCTCGGCCCCTTCCTGGCGGCCGACGTCGAAGTAGCTCAGGATCTTCTGCAACTGCTCGTTCGAAGCCTGGGCGCCGATCATGGTTGCCGGGTCGAGCGGATCGCCCTGGACGATCGCCTCGACGCGCTTCAGCGCCCGCTCGATGAACCTGTCGTAGATCTTTTCATGCACCAGGGCGCGGCTCGGGCAGGTGCAGACCTCGCCCTGGTTGAGCGCGAACATCACGAAGCCTTCGATCGCCTTGTCGAAGAAGTCATCGTCCTCCGCCGTCACGTCCTGGAAGAAGATGTTGGGCGACTTGCCGCCAAGCTCGAGCGTGACCGGGATCAGGTTCTGGCTGGCATATTGCGAGATCAGGCGGCCCGTCGTCGTCTCGCCAGTGAAGGCGATCTTGGCGATGCGGTTCGACGATGCCAGCGGCTTGCCGGCCTCCAGGCCGAAGCCGTTGACGATGTTGAGCACGCCCTCCGGCAACAGGTCGCCGACTAGGTCGGCCCACAGCATGATGGTGGCTGGCGTCTGCTCGGCCGGCTTCAGCACCACGCAATTGCCGGCGGCGAGCGCTGGCGCCAGTTTCCATACCGCCATCAGCAGCGGGAAATTCCACGGAATGATCTGGCCGACAACGCCGAGCGGTTCGTGGAAATGATAGGCGACGGTGTCGTGGTCGATCTCGGAAATGCTGCCCTCCTGGCTGCGCAGCACGCCGGCGAAATAGCGGAAATGGTCGATGGCCAAAGGCAGGTCGGCCGCCGTCGTCTCGCGGATCGGCTTGCCGTTGTCCCAGGTCTCGGCGAGCGCCAGCAGATCGAGATTGTCCTCCATGCGGTCGGCGATGCGGTTGAGGATCAGAGCGCGAGCGGCAGCACTTGTCCTGCCCCAGGCGTCCTTGGCCTTGTGCGCCGCGTCGAGCGCCGCCTCGATGTCCCTGGCGTCCGACCGGGCGACCTCGCCCAGCGGCCCGCCGGTCACAGGTGATATGTTCTCGAAGTATTTTCCAGATAGTGGCGCCACCCATTTGCCGCCGATGTAGTTGTCGTAGCGCTTGGCGAAGGGAACCTTGGCCGTGCGGGAAAATTCCACCTTGTTCATTGTCTGCCTCCCAGCAAAACAGCGGCACGGAATGTGTCGCGTCGCGGGAGACAGTTGCGGATGCCTTTTGGCTTGTCAGCCCGGGGCCAACCGATCATGGCCGCCGAGTGTCGCAGAACTGCGACAGGTCAGGTCCAGGAAATCAGTGCGCGCGGTGGATGCCGAAACGGGCGAGCTTGCGGTGCAGCGTGGCGCGCGAAATGCCGAGGCTCTGGGCCGCAGCGGAAACATTGCCGCCGGCGCGCGCCATCGCGCGCTGCACCACTCCGCGCTCGGCATCGTCCAGATCTTCCCCGGCCCTCACAGAGTCGCCGAGGATATCGGCCGCGAGCAGCCCCTTGGCCAAGGCTTCGCGAGTTATGCCGAGCGCGCAACGGGCCGAGCGCGTCGCGCCGATCACCAGATCGTCGGCATCGATGGCGATGAGCGCCCCGGTGTTGCGCTCGCCGACCGGGGCAAGCAGGATGCGGGCGTTGGAATAGACCATGCGGAAATTCTCGGCCTCGATGCGGCGGGCGGCGTCACCCACCGCAACAGCGATCAGCTGGACAAAGCCTTCCGTCAGATCCGACCGGCACGATGACACGTCGAGCGCCGCCGCTAGATTGCCTTCGTGGTCGTAGACCGGCGCCGTCGTGCAACTGAGCAAAGTGTTGCGCGAGAAAAAGTGCTGATCGCGATGGATGGTCAGCGCCCGCTGGTCGGCGATGCAGGTGCCGATCCCATTGGTGCCTTCACTGTCCTCGCTCCAGACCGTGCCGGTCCAAAGCCCCCATTCGTCGAATGTCTCGTCGTCGGCGACGGCGCCCCTGCGTTCGACGGGGATGCCGTCGCGGTCCGCCAGCATCACGCAGCAGCCAACGCCCCCTACGGCGAGATAGAGGCGATTGAGACTTGCCTCGGCGGCGCGGACCAATGGCTCCATGCGCTGCCGGGCCCCTCTCAACTCGCCTTCGGTCAATCGCCTGGGGGCCTTGCGCTCGGCTGGATCGAGACCGTGCAGTTGGAGAGAACGTCGCCATGAGGCGACCAGTGCCGAATGGGCCGCGCCGCTTCTGGCGATCGAGGCCTGGACAAGATCTGCATGCACGACTGATTGCCGACCGATCAACCTGACCCTCCCGTAAGCGGGACCTCCTCCCGCTCAGTCGTCACGTTGGCTAGAAAATATTCGACACCCAAGGCAGTTCAGCTTTCGATATAGAACGCTGACCCCGACACGTATTGATTTTGCGCAATTCGGGACGGAAAATCGCTACGCAATCGTTCCAGAATTGCTCTGGCGTTCTAAAGGTGGCTGCCGGCCGGCGCCATTGGACGTTGGTTCAAGGCGGATTGGCGAGGTCCTGTCGAAGCTCAGTTCGCCCCGGCCTTCTTCGGCTTGCTGGAGCCGATCATCTTCCAGTTCTTGTAGAACAGGGAATTGATGCGTTCGACGCTGACCGAAACGATGGCGAGCAGGCCGGCGATGAGGCCGGGGAACGGGGATGGACGGATGATGTCCATGAAGACGCAGTAGCGGCGCCCGTCATACTCGTTGACCGAACGGTGCAGCAGCGTGTCGTCGAAAATGTAGAGCGGATTGTCATGCCAGTAGTTCCTGGCGTCGTTGCACTCGACGAAAATCTCGGCCTTCACCGGCAGCAGGTTGTAGAGAATGCGCAGGCTGAGCCGAAGCGGGCCGAAATGCCAGGACGTCGACTCCTTGCCCCTGAAGACCGACACGGCGATGGTCTTGATGTATTTGAAATCCTTGTTGAATTCCGGCACGTTGTCGATCTTGTGCTTGCCGTACCATTGATAGACATACATGCCGCGCCGGCCGGTGCCGAAATTGGCGTCGATATCGGCGATGATATCGTCCTTGCGCGCCTTAAAGACGTCGAGAACCTCGTTGACCTCGCGCTGGTAGTCGGCGGGAAACTGCTCCAGCTTCCAGACACCCGGGTTCCTGAAGCAAAGCAGGTCGACCAGCAGGTTGAAGGGCGACAGCAGCCAGGTGAAGAGGCCGTTGCCGAGAAAATAGCCGCGGAACAGCGACAGGTCCTTGTTCTTGTTGCGCAGCACGTCGATCAGGCCGCAAACGATCCAGATCGTTGTCAGGATCGGGATGAAATAGAAGCCGAGCGCGAGAAGCGGAATCGCAATCGCTGCCTGACGGATGGTCTTTCGAGCTTGCCTTGTCATTTTATTCCGCGCGGGGAGCGCGATCCCGTTCGCTTGAGTGCGCCAAAGTCACGGCAGCAACCCCCGCAGCCGTGCGCCTTGATAGGATTTTTTGCTTCGCCACACAACGGCAATCATGGCGGTGCCGGCGGGGGGCCGGTGCCGCTCATGCCCGTCAGATCGCCTTGTCCACGCCACGGGCAGGCCGAGATCGTCCCATTTCTCTTTCATCGCTGACCAGGAACTCGAAGCCGATGACGCTGTCACCGTCCCCGGCCGGCCCGCATCTGAATTTCAGCCCGTGCCAGCTGCCGCGGCTGCGGAAGGCGGCACCTTCGGCGGCGACCGAGCCCCACACTCACTCTTGACCGCAGCAGATTGCATGAAAAAAGCCCCGTTTCCGGGGCTTTTTTATCGTCAGGGCTATCAGCCCTTGCGCGGCAACTGCGGCACCAGGCTACGCTTGCCGCCATCCTTGCCTTTCGGCTCCGGCTTCTGCGCCACCGCCTTCTTGGCCACCGGCTTCTTCGCAACCGTCTTGCGGGGCTTCGGCGCTTCCTCCGGCTCTTCCTTCTTCGGCTTCACCGGAGCCTCGTCAGCCAGCGACTCGAGTTTCAGGCCGGTCTCGCCGGTTTCCTTCTTCTCGACGGTGACGCGCACCGTGCCGCCCTTCTTGAGCTTGCCGAACAGCACCTCGTCGGCCAGCGGCTTCTTGATGTGCTCCTGGATGACGCGGCCAAGCGGCCGCGCGCCCATGCGCTCGTCATAGCCCTTGTCGGCCAGCCAGGCGACCGCATCCGGCGACAGGTCGAAGGTGACGCCACGCTCGGAGAGCTGAGCCTCGAGCTGCATGACGAACTTCTGCACAACCTGGTGGATGACAGGCACCGGCAGCGAGCCGAACGGGATGATCGCATCGAGACGGTTGCGGAACTCCGGCGTAAACAGCCGGTTGATCGCCTCGACATCGTCGCCTTCGCGCTTGGTCGAACCGAAACCGATCGCCGCCCGCTGCGCATCTGACGCACCCGCATTGGTGGTCATGATCAGGATGACATTGCGGAAGTCGATCTGCTTGCCGTTGTGGTCGGTCAGCTTGCCATGGTCCATCACCTGCAGCAGGATGTTGAACAGGTCGGGATGCGCCTTCTCAACCTCATCGAGCAAGAGCACGCAGTGCGGATGCTGGTCGACACCGTCGGTGAGCAATCCGCCCTGGTCGAAGCCGACATAGCCGGGAGGCGCGCCGATCAGCCGCGATACGGTATGACGTTCCATGTATTCCGACATGTCGAAGCGGATCAGTTCGACGCCGAGCGAGGCGGCGAGCTGCTTGGCGACTTCCGTCTTGCCGACGCCGGTCGGGCCCGAGAACAGATAGGAGCCGATCGGCTTTTCGGGTTCACGCAGGCCGGCGCGCGCCAGCTTGATCGCCGACGTCAGCGCGGTGATGGCGGTGTCCTGGCCGTAGACGACGCGCTTCAGCTCGATGTCGAGACCCTGCAGCACCTTCTCGTCGTCGGCCGAAACCGTCTTCGGCGGGATGCGCGCCATGGTGGCGATCGTGGCTTCGATTTCCTTGATGCCGATGGTCTTCTTGCGCTTGGCTTCGGGCACCAGCATCTGCGAGGCGCCGGTCTCGTCGATCACGTCGATCGCCTTGTCCGGCAGCTTGCGGTCGTTGATGTAGCGGGCCGAAAGTTCGACCGAGGCCTTGATCGCCTCGCTGGTGTAGCGGACCTTGTGGAACTCCTCGAAATAGGGCTTCAGGCCCTTCATGATCTCGATGGCGTCCTCGATGGTCGGCTCGTTGACGTCGATCTTCTGGAAGCGCCGCACCAAGGCGCGGTCCTTCTCGAAGAACTGGCGGAACTCCTTGTAGGTGGTCGAGCCGATGCAGCGGATGGCGCCCGACGACAGCGCCGGCTTCAGCAGGTTCGACGCGTCCATGGCGCCGCCTGACGTGGCCCCTGCCCCGATCACGGTATGGATCTCGTCGATAAACAGCACCGCGCCGGGATAGTCCTCGAGTTCCTTGACGACCTGCTTCAGCCGCTCCTCGAAGTCGCCGCGATAGCGCGTGCCGGCGAGCAGCGTGCCCATGTCGAGCGCGAAGATAGTGGCGTTGTGCAGCACCTCTGGCACGTCGCCCTCGACGATGCGCTTGGCCAGACCCTCGGCGATCGCCGTCTTGCCGACGCCGGGATCGCCGACATAGAGCGGGTTGTTCTTGGAGCGGCGGCACAGCACCTGGATCGTGCGGTTGATCTCCGACTCGCGGCCGATCAGCGGATCGATCTTGCCGGCCTTGGCCTTGTTGTTGAGGTTGATGCAATAAGCAGTCAGGGCGTCCTGCTGCTGCTTCTTCTTGCCGTTCTCCTCCTGCGGCTCGGCGCCGTTCTGGCCGCCCTGCTCGTCATCGGCGCCGCGCGGGGTGCGGTTCTCCGAGGCGCCGGGGCGCTTGGCGATGCCATGCGAAATGTAGTTGACCGCGTCGTAGCGGGTCATCTGCTGTTCCTGCAGGAAATAGGCGGCGTGGCTCTCACGCTCGGCGAAGATCGCGACGAGCACGTTGGCGCCGGAGACCTCCTCGCGGCCGGACGACTGTACATGGATGACGGCGCGCTGGATAACGCGCTGGAAACCGGCGGTGGGCTTGGAATCCTCGTCATAGCCGGTAACGAGGTTGTCGAGCTCGGTGTCGATATAGGTGAGAACCGTGTGCTTCAATTCGTCGAGGTCGACGTTGCAAGCGCGCATGACGGCGGCTGCCTCGGTGTCGTCGATCAGGGCGAGCAGCAGGTGTTCAAGGGTTGCATATTCATGATGCCGCTCATTGGCGAGCGTCAGCGCCTGATGTAGCGCCTTTTCCAGGCCTTGGGAGAAAGCCGGCATGTTACCTCACTTCTTCTCCATCACGCATTGCAGCGGATGCTGATTCTGTCGGGCGAAATCCATGACCTGGGACACTTTGGTCTCGGCCACCTCGAATGTATAGACCCCGCACTCGCCCACTCCATGATTGTGAACATGAAGCATGATGCGTGTGGCGGCTTCGCGGTCCTTCTGAAAAAAACGCTCCAGCACGTGAACCACGAATTCCATGGGCGTGTAGTCGTCGTTGAGGATGAGCACCCGGTAGAGACTGGGCTTCTTGGTCTTGGTTTTGGTGCGCGTGATCACGGCCGTGCCGCGACCGGCCCCGTTGCCGTCGCCGTCACTCTGCATCCGCACCACGCCTGCCGTGGCAGTCAAACCGGTCGTCACGTAGTCCTGCCTCCCCATGCGAGTTCGACATGTAGGTGTTCGATGGACGATTTTAAGCCCTTCTGTTTAGCTGACAATATGGCTAGGTGGGCAAACTTCAGCGATTTTCGCAATCGTGTAGGTGGCTACGGCCCAGATCGAAGCGGGCATGAAAAAACCCGGCCGCGCATCCGCGACCGGGTCTGTCTTGCAGGCCGGCTGGCCTAGTTTCAGTGCCTTGCGGCGAAAATTACTTCGCCTTGGCTACGATCGATTCGAACGGCTTGTAGGCTTCCTTGGCGAGTTCGGCATAGAGGTCGCCGATCTTGGCGGCCTCGGCGACGAAGCTCTCGTAGCTCTGCTTGGCGTAGTCGGACTGGATCTCGATCGCCTTGTCGAACGACTTGGCCGAGAACAGCTTCTCGAACGCGGCGCTGCCGGCTTCGAAGCTCTTCTTGGTGTACTCGCCCGCTTCTGTGGCGATCGCCTGCGCGCCCTTGGTGAGCGAAGCAAAGCTCTTCAATCCGGTGTCGGCAAACTCCTTGCCGAATTTGCTGAAGTCCTCATAGGTCTGGGCCATTTCACGCTTCCCTTCGTGGTTGAAACGCCCATTTGCCCCGGGCGCCCTTGTGCAATGCACCGCAAATATATTGTGCGCTGCACAAAAGTCAAGTTTTTGGCCGTTTGCTGGGCACGGGCGGACGGGAAGAGTCCAAAATTCGAATAAAAAGAGGCTCAAATCGCCAGAAAATGGTGAACGCGGCGGTTACCATAAACGGATTGGTAACGCTGCCCGCGATAGCTTGGCCGGAAGCGAGGCAGGCTCACGCCGCCGCCTCCGGGGCAACGAAATTTCAGGGAAATAGCAGTGCGTCAGGCGTTGTTGGGCTTCGTCTCCAAAACCTCCTCCTTTCTCAAGGCGATCACGATCGTCGCCCTGGCGATGACCGTCGTCGTCGCGGATGCCGCCTCATCGATGGCGGCGAAATCGGCGGCCATCGTCATCGACGCCAAGACGGGCAAGGTGCTCTATTCTTCCGACGCTAATGGTCGGCGCTATCCCGCTTCGCTGACCAAGATGATGACCCTCTATCTGACGTTCGAGGCGCTGGCGAAGGGTCGGATCTCGAAGAACACGGCGGTGCCGTTCTCTGCCCACGCCGCGGCCGAGCCGCCGACGAAACTTGGCGTCAAGCCCGGCGGATCGGTGTCCGTCGACACAGCCATCCTGTCGATGGTGACCAAGTCGGCCAATGATTCCGCGACGGCGCTGGGTGAGCTGCTCGGCGGCAACGAAGCCAATTTCGCCCGCATGATGACCGCCAAGGCGCGTGCGCTCGGCATGAACGGCACGGTCTTCCGCAACGCCAATGGCTTGCCCGATCCCGGCCAGTTCACCACCGCCCACGACATGGCGATGCTCGGCATCGCGCTGAGGGAGCACTTCCCGCAATATTACGGCTACTTTTCTCAACGCTCCTTCCTTTACGGCCGTCGGCGCATCAATGGTCACAATCGCTTGCTCGGCCGCATCAAGGGCGTTGACGGAATCAAGACCGGCTACACCCGCGCTTCCGGCTACAATCTGGTCTCGTCGGTCAATGACGGCGATCGCAAGCTCGTCGCTGTCGTCATGGGCGGCGCCTCGGGCCGCGCCCGCGACAACCAGATGGCGGGCCTGATCAACGCTTATATGCCGAAGGCGTCGACGCGTGGCGGTAGCGCCCTTATCGCCAAGGCCGGTGGCGGCAATCCGATCAGTGCGCTGGCCAAGGTGCTCCTGCCGAAGCATGACGCGCCGACCCCGGACGAAAAGCCGGCGGTTGAGGAAGAGGCGGTCGTCGCCTCCGCGGACGACAGCGCGCCCGTCGTCGAGGAGACCACGCCGGTCGTCCAGATCAAGAAGGTCAAGACCGTGGCAGTCGCCGCCGTGGTTCCGTCGCCAGCGCCGCAAGCCGTCGCGGCCTACGCCGAGCCGGAACCGGCTGCAGCGGTCGATCCGGTCAAGACCGCTTCGGTCCCCTCCGGCTGGGCCGTGCAGGTGGCGTCCTCGCCAAAGCAATCCGAAGCCCAGGCCTTCCTCGACAAGACGAGCAAGCAGGCGCCGAAGGTGCTGGCCGACGCCGCCGGCTTCACCGTCGCCTTTGAAAAGGACGGCGTCACCTACTACCGCGCCCGCTTCGGCGGCTTCTCGTCGAAGGATGCCGCGTGGGATGCGTGCAACGCTTTGAAGAAGAAGAAGATCAGCTGTTACGCCGTCCAGCAGTAGGTCGGCTTGCAATCTCCCGGGAAATTTTTGCGTCGAAGGAGACTAGTTGTGGTTGGAGAGCAAGACGTCCTTGGCTTCATTGATTCGCGCCGCAAGGAACGACGTGCCGCCGATATCGGGGTGCAGGCGCTGCATCAGGCGGCGGTGCGCCTTGCGGACATCCGCCGCGGCGGCCCCCGCTTCAAGACCAAGGATCTTGTAGGCCTCCTCCTTAGTCATGGCGCCCGCACCTGGCGCAACACCCAGCCCTTCGCCACCGTCCGGCTCAGCGTTTTTGCGCCAGATGGGAAATCGGCCGTCAAGATACGTCTCTAGCAACTGGCGGCTCTCCTGATCGCCGGAGAGCTCACGGTAGAGCTGCTGCAACTCGGCGAGGCTCATCGCGCCAAGCATCTTGCCTTCATGGCGGCCGGCCAGAACGAGCCCTTCCAGTCCGCCGGTCTTGTGATCAAGCTCCATTTCCAGCGCAGCAGTGCGCACGGTGGAGCGCCTGCCCGGCGGTGGTCTTGATCCGCTGCGGTTCATACGCACCGAGCCAAACCAGGCGATCGCGCCGGCCAGCATCATGCCGCCGATGCCGCTGCGGCCCACGACGAGCAAGGCTGCGCCGGCCAGCGCCAAAAGAACCGGTCCCAATGTCTTCATGCCATCGGCCATTTTCCCCGGATCGGCGCGTACGAAGATCGTGGCGGCGCCGAGGAGCAACAGAAGCAATGCGACCAATGCGATCAGTATGCCCATCAATTTCCGCCGCCCCGCAAATGCTCGATCATCAGCCGATCTTCCGGCCTGCCCCTGGCTTCCAGTGCCGTCAGCCCGCCGGTGGCGAATACGGCTACCGCTGAAAACAATCCCGCAAGGGTCGCGGCAGCATGCCGATCAAATCGGAACCAAGCTCCTTTAGACAGCCGCGCAATTTCCTTGAACGCTTTTTCCGCTCCGGAATCATGGCCTTCCTGGAAAATGAAGACTGGCACGCCATGCAGACCGAGGCTGCCGGCCTTGCTGGCGAGATCGTCGATGCTCTCTTCCATGGCATCGCCGATATAGACAAGCGCATTGACCTTGGTTGCCGCCGTCTCCTTCAACGCGTGGACGAGCACCTTGCCGATCTGAGTATGGCCGGCGCGGCAGTCGATCCGCGTCATCAGCTGCTTCAAAGCATTGGTGTCTTTGACGAAACCGGACGAACGGCACTCGCCGAGACCGCGGAAATAGACCAGTTGGACGCTAAGCGTCCCGAGCTTGCCAACGGCATCGAACATCTCGCCCTGCAGCGCGTTGGCCAGATCCCAGGTCGGCTGCCGGCTCATCGTCGCGTCGAGGGACAGAATCACCCTGCCCGTGCCGCTGGCAGAAGCGCCAAAGGTTCTCGCCTGCCGGACAAAGGCGTCGATCTCCCCGGCGCTTGATTGAGGCTTGACCGGGGCAGGATCGGCCTTTTGGGGCACGGGCTGCTTGTTGTCGCTCATGAGATTCAAGATGTGGCGCGGCGCCAATGCTTGCAAGTCCCATGTCCGGCGATAGGGAGGGCCAAAGCATCGGCGGATCACAAGCAGCGCGGCAGGTATCGTCCGGTCTAAAGCAGGCCCAGTTCGGCCAGCTCCTGCCTGAGCTTCGGAGGCATCTCCACCAGGCCTGCCCTGCCCTTGCCGAGATCGGCCGGCGCGTCGGAGGGTTTGAGATAGCGCCAGCCCTGGAA